>NZ_JBFULB010000210.1:0-9791 GCF_056400545.1 Stenotrophomonas sp. P5_A8
GTCCTGCGCCGCGCTGGCTTCAGCCGTAGCGCACCGCCTCCACGTAGGCCCCGCTCGCCTCCACCCGCACCGAACTGCGGTGGCCGGTCTCGGCGTGGTGCAGGCGCGCCAGCGCATCGGCGAAATCAAAGGCCTTTGCGCTGTCGTTGAAACGGAACGACTCCAGCTTGTCCGGATGCAGCACCCGCCACAGGCGGTGTTCCAGTTGCAGGCGGATCAACATGCGGTGCTCTCTCCATGAGGCGGCATATCGGGCGAGGCCGGCGCCCGCCATCGCGACGGACGCTGCCCCTGTCATTGGTGAAGCCGGGACTTCCCGCTCCGGACAATACCCAATCAAAAGTGTGATCTGTATCAGATTTTTCTGATTTAGCGCATCACTTGAACCAGACGGATCAATTGACTTGGAATTGGCCGCGGCAGCCGCCGTCCACCCAGACGCCCGTCCGGTCCCAGCCCCAAGTGCGCCCCTCGATGCAGGCAGTGCGCGAGGTCTGGCGCACCAGTCGCGCGTCCCGACGGACGTTGGCAACACAGCGCTGACGGCGATGATCGTTGGAATCGCAGGTCAGGATCTGGCCGCGACCGCCGCCATTGTTGCCCCAGCCGCCGCCACCGCCGCCATTCCAATGACCACCGCGGCCGCCTTCGGCGATGAACTCGGCCCGGCAGCCCTGGGTCACCCAGACGCCGCCACGGGCCTGGCCCCAGGTCTGGCCCTCCACGCAGGGCGTCCCCGAAATCTGCCGCACCAGGCGTGCGCGTCCCTCCAGCGGACACTGCTGGGTGCGGCCCTTGTTCGACTCGCAGCGCAYCGGCCCGCTGTTGTACCCGTCATCGCGATAGCGGTCGTACTGCTGCGCGTGCGCGGTGGCGCCCAACAGCAGCATAGAGGGCAGCAGCGCCCACAGCCATTTGTGCTTTCCGTGCCCCATTGCCTTGCTCCTCATGCCTGCCTCATAACCGTGTGTGGTGGTGGCGCACAGGATGTGGCAAAGCGCCCACGCGCGACATAGGCCGAAAGTCGCTGATTTCATGCCCTATTTAGGTAACCGACGCTTACCTGACTGGGGGTGCCTGGGCTAGGTCACATCCGATTTGCGCCGCCACCGGGCCAGAGCTAGCGCGCGACGGTCTCTACATCGCTGCGCATTTCCGCCAGCATCTCCGCGACCGAGCCCGCCACCAACATTCGCTGCGCCGTCGCCGCGCTCTCTGCCGCGCGCGCGAACATCCCCTGTTCGTGGACCTGCACTGCCGCACGCCAGTCAGGGGTGCACAGTGCGTCGGCCAGGTCGGCCGCATCGCGCAACGCCAGGTTGGCGCCCTCCCCTGCCGGGGGCATCACGTGCGCCGCATCGCCAATCAGGGTCACCGCGCTGCGGTGGTCCCAACGGTGCCCGACCGGCAGCATGTGGATCGGCCACGGCCGCACTGCGGCGTCGGCCTCGGCGATCAGACGGCGCAGGTCCGGGTGCCAGTCCGCGAAATGCGCAAGCAGGCTCTCCCGCGTTTCCCGGGGTGCGGGTGCACCGTCGGCGAGTACCTGCGGCAGCGAGGCATACACGCGCACCCGGGCGTCGGCGTTGCGCTGGGCGAACAGCGTCCGCGCACCGCCCTTGGCGACCAGCGTGCCCCGTCCTACCAGCGCCGCCAGCTGCGGATGGTCCACCTCCACGTTGTGCAGCGACAGCTCGTACAGACTGATGCCGGCGTGCCGGGGCCGCACGTCGGTGAGCAGCGGGCGCAGCCTGGACCAGGCACCGTCGGCGCCCACGGCCAGATCGAAACGCTCGATCACCGCGTTGCCGAACTCCAGCACGACCTCCTTCCCGTCGACCACCGCCTCGCGCAGTGCGTGGCCCCAGCGCACGCAATCGGCCGGCAATGCGCCCAGCAGCAGGTCGCGCAGGTGGCCGCGGTCAATCTCCGGACGGTCGCCCTCCAGACCGTCGTCGTCCAGCAGCAGCCGGCCCTGCGCGTCGAACATGCGCAGGCCCTGGTCCTCATAGCGCGCCAGCTGTTGGAAGCGCTCGAACAGCCCGGCGCTGCGCAGCGCCGCCTGCCCGGTCGCCGCGTGGAGATCAAGCATGCCGCCCTGCCCACGGGTATCGGGCCCGGCATCGGCTTCAAACAACTGGAACGGGATGCCGGCCTGGCGCAACCGGCAGCCCAGCAGCAGCCCGGCAGGACCGGCGCCGACGACCGCGATGCGGGGAAGAAGGGACACTGAAGGTCTCCGGGGCTTTAACATAGGCTCCTATGATTATCATCATAGGCCCCTATGTCAAATACCCGGAGTGAACGCATGGACCGACCCGACCCGAGGAACGTGCCGTCCTTCCTGATCAAGCGGGTGGCGCGCGAGCTGACCCGGATGGCCGAAACCGAGCTGCGCCCGCTTGGCCTGGGCATGGCCAGCCTGCCGGTGCTCGAAGCCCTCCGCCAGGGCAAGGCGGCCACCCAGTCCGAGCTGGCGCGGCTGCTACGCGTCGAACAGCCCTCGATGGCGCAGACCCTGGCACGGCTGGAGCGTGATCAGCTGATCCTCCGCTCCCCGGACCCACACCGCCCGCGCGCGCAGCGCATCGAACTCACCCCGCTTGCGCTGCAGCGATTGCCGCAGGCGCGCGAAATCCTCAACGAAGGCAATACCCGGATGCTGGCCGGCTTCAGCGTGGACGAAACCATGCTGCTGGCCACGTTCCTGCAGCGGCTCAGTGCCAACCTGGATCGCGACGCGTAACGCGCAAGCGCGTCATCCGCCGTAGCGGACCGCGTCAAGGAAGTTCTCCAACGCCTCCACGCGCACCGCACTGACCACGCCGGTTTCGGCGTGGTGCTCACGCGCCAGCGCGTCGGCAAAATCGAACGCCGTCGCGCCGCTCGCAAATGCGATCGGGTCCGGACGGGTCGGGTGAATCACCTGCCAGTGGTGGTCCTGGCACTGCACCTTGATCAACATGCTGATGGCTCCTGCTACGGCATCGGGCGTTCCATCCCTTGATCAGCACCATACGTCCGGCAGCAACGCCGGGATATCGGATTCGTCTGAAATCAGGACGCCTCTGACCGGCTGAAGCGGCGTCCCCTGATGGCGGTCAGCCGCCCGTGCCGAGGAACGCGAACGGTGCCGACGGCTGGAACTGCCCCAGCGCATCACCGGAGAACACGAATCGCATGAATGTAGAACCGGGCACGCGCGAAACGATCGGCGGAGCGGTTGGTGCCAGGCAGCATCACCGTGCCGCCGATCTGCTGCCAGTACGCATCGAGCGCCAGTTGCTGCGCGAACACCGGCGAGTTGGTCATCACCTGGTAGGCGCGATCGTGGTGGATCACCTGCCGGCCATCGACGTACTCGACGATCGCACTGTCGCCGCTGGCATCGGACAAGGACAGATGCAACGTCGCCAGCCGCGACTCGCCCGGCAGTTTGTCGGTCACCAGCGAATACGGCTCGCGCTGCAGTGCCGCCACCGCCTCGGCAACGGTGGCGAAATTGTCGAGCATGTACTGCGCCCACAACGAGATGGCCAGGCCTGGCTTGCGGCCGCGCTGCGCGGGGTATTCCGACTCGGCCAGCCATAGCAGATTGGCCGACAGACCGGCCTCGTTGAGCCCATCGGTGGTGGAAATGTCGTAGCCGCTGGCGACCACACTGCCGTACTTCGCCGTCCAGCGGATCGACTGCGGGCCGGCCTGCCCGGTGCGCGCGATGCCGCGCGGCAGCACCCACAGGTTGGTGGCGATATCGCTCTTCCAGTCCATCGAGCGCGCCGTGATCACATCCTGGTTGTCGCCCAGGTAGACCACCCGCGTGCACGCGTCCACCGGGGGCGCGGCGCAGACCAACGCGAGGGCAAGCAGGGAAATGCGCATACATGCGAATGACGTCATGGTCGTCTCCTGACAGGTCAATGGGCCGCCACGCCGGTCCCTTCCCACTCCGGCCGATGGCCCGGATCACACCGGAGCGGCGGTGATGGAGGGGTGAATCACTCCCTCGGATCGCCTCCTCACCCAACCTTGCCAGCGCCGGGCTACGCTGCGCGCACGCCCGGGAGTGCCGCCATGAAACCACTGTTCATTGCCTGCCTTGTCCTGATCCTGTCCGCCTGCAGCAGCCCCGCCCCGGTCCGCACCGCGATGCCCGGCGCCGATCGCGACCCGCATGGCTGCATCGGCTCGGCCGGGTACCGCTGGTGTGCGCGCACCCAACAGTGCGAACGGCCGTGGGAGCTGGCCAAGGCGCAGCAGCTGGACAACAGCGCCGTCGCCTTCGATGCCTACTGCGAAGCAGCGCCCGCCCGCTGACGCTGCACCGGCAGGTCGCGCCGGCTCAGCCCGTCGCTGCGCCCTCGCGATCCACCGGCAGCGCCACCACGAAGCGGGCGCCGCCGCCCGGCGCGCTTTCTGCTGCAATGCTGCCGCCGTGACGCAACATGATTTCGCGCGCCAGATACAGCCCCAGCCCGCTGCCACTGCCACTGGGTCGCAGGCGGTGGAACGGCTCGAAGATCGCCTGACGCTCCTGTTCGGGCACCCCGGAGCCTTCGTCGGTCACCGCGAGCACGCCATCGGGCTGCAGCGTCATCGCAATCATGCCCTGGTCGCCGCCGTGGGCGATCGCGTTCTGCAGCAGGCTGGCCACGACCCGGTGCAGGGCGTGGGGATCGCCCTGCACCCAGACCGGCGTGTCGGGCGCGTCAACCGAGAACGCATAGCCGGCGTCGACCACCAGCGGCGCCACGTCGGCGGCGACCTCACGGGTGAGCGCGGCCAGGTCGATGCGCTGGGACTGGCTGCGGTGGTGATCCAGCCGCTGCAGGTCCAGCAACTGCTCGGCGATGTTGCCGAGCCGGCTCAGGTCGCGCTGCAGGCGCGAGCGCGCCGGACCGATCGGCAGATCGTCGATGCGCGTGGCCAGGATCGCGATCGGCATGCGTAGCTCATGCGCCGCACCGACCAGGAAACGATCCTGCGCGTCGTAGCTTTCACCGATGCGCCGTACCGCGGCATTGAACGCATCCACCAGCGGGAAGATTTCCGCCGGCACCGCGTGCGTATCCAGGCCACCGCCACGCTCGTTGATCTGGATCGCCGCCGCCTGCGCGGCTACCCGGTTGACCCCGCGCAGCGAGCGGTGGATCGCCCACGGCGCCACCACCAGCGTGATCACGATCAGCGGCACGGTGATCCAGCCGCCGAGGTAACCGATCACCACCAGCATCTGCCGCCACAACCCGCGGTGCGGCATGCCGCCGATCATCACGTGCACGCGTCCTTCCGGCGTGTCGTTGACCCAGATCCGCATCGCCAGTTCGGCCGCGCGCGTGCGCGTGCGGATGTCGGTGGGCTCCAGGTATTGCAGCTGCGCCACCAGCGGGCGAAAGACCTCCGGCACGGTGCCGTGGGTGAGCTGGCGGCCATCCTCATCGGTGGCGGCGAACCAGAACGTGGCAGGACGATCCTGCGCGGCACGGTCCAATGCCGCCCAGTCCACGTGCAATGCATCGCCGCGGATATGGACCGACTTGGCGATCGATTCGCTCATCTTCCAGTCGATGTAGCCGGCACCACTGTCGCCATACATCAGCACCATGCCCATCAGGCCGACGGCCACCATGGTGATCTGGATCAGGATGATCTTCCAGGCAAGGCTGAAGGACAACGACCCGGGCTTGAGGAATTTCATGCGATGTCCTTCAACAGGTAGCCGATACCGCGCATGACGTGAATTTCCACCTGCGCCTCCGCCTCGGCCAGTGCCTTGCGCAGCTTGGACACGTGCGCGTCCAGCGCATTGGACTGGATCGCGTCATCGAAGCCGTACACCGCTTCAAGCAACGCCGCACGCGCGACCGTGCGGCCCTGGCGTACCGCCAGCGCCTCGAGCACCAGCAACTGCCGGCGCGGCAACGCCAGCAGCACGCCATTGACCGTCGCCTCGCGCGCGACAAAATCGAAGTGCATCCGCCCCAGCGCCAGCACCGGCAACGCAATCTGCGAAGGTCGCCGCGAGATCGCGCGGATCCGCGCCAGCAGTTCTTCCACCGCGAAGGGTTTGGTCAGGTAGTCGTCGGCGCCCACGTCCAGCCCGACCACCCGGTCGGCCACCGAATCGCGCGCGGTAAGCATGATCACCGGCAGGTTGGGCACCAGGCTGCGCGCCACGCGCACGAAGCTGGCGCCATCGCCGTCCGGAAGCTGCCGGTCCAGCAGCAGGATCTGGTGCACGCCGGCTTTGAGCGCTTCGCCAGCCTGGGCCATGCTGGCCACCACGTCCACCACCATCCCATGCCGACCCAGGCTGGCCTGGATGGCACTGGCCAGTTCCGGATCGTCTTCGAGCAGCAGGATGCGCATGGGCGTAAGGACAGGGGCGACGGCTGCCGATGGTACCGCGCGGCCCGACGCAACGTTCCGACAATGTAGCGCGGGCACCATGTCCCCTTGGTATTCCCAGTGTGGCAGGTACATGCACGTGCGTTGCAAGGAAGATTCCCCCCGGGCAGGCTGCTGCCCCACCGTCGCCAATGAAGGCGCCCAGCGGGCCATCGGTCCCTATCTGGTTGCCGTCGCCCTGGCCACCGTCGCCTGGCTGGCCACCGGCAGCGCCCTGGCCCAGGCGCCTGGGGCAAAGCCGCGCAGCAGCCTCGGCGTGGCCGTGGTGGCGCTCAAATCGCCCTACACCGGCTACAAGACCGACACCGTCGGTGCGCCGGTGATCAGCTACGAAGGCCGCCGATTCCATTTCCGTGGAGGCAGCTTCGGCTACACGCTGTTCGACAACGACAGCACGGAACTGTCGGTGCTGGCCGCGCCGTACATGATGCGCTTCAAACACAACGACAGCGACGACGTGCGCCTGCGCCAGCTGTCCAATCGCGGCTTCTCGGCGATGGCCGGCGTAGCGGTGCGGCACACCGCGCCGTGGGGCCTGGTGCAGGCCAACGTGCAGGCCGAAGTGAGTGGTCATGGCGGTGGCGTTTCCGCCGACGCCAAGTACGCCTATCCATTGCCCACCGGCCGCGTCACGCTGGTGCCCGGGGTCGGTGTGAACTACGCCGGCAGCGCCCTCAACGATTATTACTTCGGCGTCAGCGAAGCCGAAGCGCGGCGCAGCGGCCTGGCCCGCTATCGTGCCGGCAGCGGCGTATCGCCCTACATGGACCTGACCGCCGTGATGCCGCTCGGTGCGCACTGGACCGCGACCGCATCGGTACGCCGCTCCATCCTGTCCACTGCCGTCGAAGACAGCCCGATGACCAGCGGCAAGCACATGGACTCGGCCGCTCTTTCACTCAGCTACGGGTTCTGAGCATGCGCCAGGGAATCGTTCGTCGTGTCGCCGAACTTGCCTTGCGCATCGAGCCCGATCGCAGCGCCGTGCTCGAGTGGATCCTGCACACCCCGCTGCCGGCATTGGGTGGACAGACCACCTTCGAGCTGGCCTGCAACGGGGAAGGCGAGCGCGTGATCGCGCTGTTGAATGACGTTCTGCGGCAGCCGACCGATGCCATTGCGCAGCTGCCGCAGGCCCCACTGCAGGCGATGCACTGAGCTGCCTACCGCCCGCCCCTGGCCTTGSCAAACGGAGCCCCCCCATGAGCCGCCCTTTCCCCATGATGAGCACGCCCGACGCCGACGATGTCCCCGTGCTGGCGCAGGCACTGGTCGATTTCGATCATGCTGTGCAGACACTGATCGCGGCCGATCCCATCACGCATGGGCGCTTTTCGCGCGCCTACGTCACCGCGGTCTTCCGTGCCTGCCTGACCCCGGAGGGCCCCGGCCCCGGCGCGCCACGCGGCCGCCCCGACCCGGAGATCGCCCAAGCGCTCAAGCAGTGGATACAAGGCCGCCTGCTGCTGCACCCCGGTGAAGCCAGGGACCACCGGCTCACTGCCGCACGACGGGCCGCGCACGGCTTCTGGCTGCAGTCGCTGGCCGACCCGATCGACGTCGACGGCCGTCCGCGCGCCAACCGCCTGCTCGATGGCCTGCTGGCGCTGACCCACCCCGAGGCCTGAGCCGCACCCGGCGATCTCCTCACGGGTTCTTGTCGCACACTCTCCGAAGCTGCGCCGCTCACCGGAGATTGCACCATGCGTTTGCCTGCCGCCCTTGCCCTGCTATTGCTCGCCTCGCCTGCCTTTGCCCAGGACGACACTGCCGAACCACCGGCGTTCGACCGTCCCGGCATCGGCTTTGCACCATCCACGCTGCCGCGTGGCAGCGTCGCCGTGGAGTGGGGCCTGCCCAGCCTGGAGCGTGACCGCGACGACGACGGCACCCGTTCCACCCAATACAGCAGCGACCTCAACCTGCGCATCGGCCTGGCCGAGCACGTGGAGCTGCAGGTGTTCAGCACGCCCTGGAACCACCTGCAATTGAAGCCGCGCGGTGCGCCGTCCAGCAGCGCCAACGGCGCCGGCGACAGCGGCCTCGCCTTGAAGGTCGCGCTGCCCCTGCCCTCGGACAAACATGCACTCGCGTTGCTGGCCAGCAGCAGCTTTGCCACCGGCACCMGCGACTTCAGCGAAGGTGGCACCCAGTACGCGCTTGGCGCCAGTTACGAATACAGCTTCAACGACCGCTGGAGTGGCGCGCTGTATGCCAATGCCACCCGCGGTGCGGGCGAGGACAGCTTTACCTGGTCGCCGAGCTTGAGCGTGGCGCTGACCGACGATGTCAGCAGCTATATCGAAGCCGGCTTCACCCATACCAACGGCGAACCCTCTACCGCGATCGCCGGCGCCGGCGTGACCTGGATGGTGGCCCGCAACGTGCAGCTGGACGCCTCCTTCGACCTGGGCCTGGACGACGACAGCCCCGACGTGCAGGCCGGGCTGGGCGTGTCGTTCTTCTTCCGCTGAAAAGCAAAAGGCCTGCGCATCGCTGCGCAGGCCTTGGTGTTCCACCACTGCGATGTTGCTGCGGTCAGGTGACCTTCTTGGCGATGGTCATGCCCAGCAGGAACAACACCACCGCGATGATGATGCCGGCCCAGAACAGGAATTTGGCGATGCCGATGGACGCACCGGCGAGGCCGCCGAAGCCCAGTGCACCGGCAATGAGGCCGATGATGGCGAAGATGATGGCCCACTTGATCATGTTGATCCTTACCCGCAACCGGGATGACTGACAGACCTTCAACATAGTCGCGCGGCTGTCCCGCGCTCGTGAACGGTTCGCGCGAACCGCGTGAAGTCAGGCGGCGGTGACTCCGTTGGCGGCGTCGATGATCGACCGCTCCATCGGCTGGTAGACCAGCCCGGCCGACTCGGCCACCTCGCCCATGCTCCGGAATCCGTTGCGTGCATAAAAACCCACCGACGGCACCGAGGCGCTCACCGTCAGCAGCCCGGCGTGCGCCTGTTCGACCAGTGCCGCCAACAACGCCTCACCGATGCCCTGTCGTTGGCAGCCGGGGTCGACGAACAGCATCGCCACATGGCGACGTTGCTTCAGCTCAGCCACGCCTTTGATCCGCCCCGCATCCTCGTAGACGAGCTGCAGGTTGTCCTGCGCCCTGCGCTGTGCGAAGCCATCGGGCGCTGCAATCAGGCGGAAGGTGTCTACGCCGAACGATGACAGCGACGGCGCCACCGCCGCCAGGAACGCGCGCATGCAGATCGCGCTGGCCGCCTTCTGGTCGCTCTCGAGCATTGTCCTGATCATCCTGTCTCCTGACGCATCTACGCACGGAGCATCACTCTAAGCCACGCGCGCACGACAGTCGCCAAACCCGGTGAAATCTGCTGAGTTTGCCCGCCGCACCGCGC
>NZ_JBFULB010000211.1:0-6904 GCF_056400545.1 Stenotrophomonas sp. P5_A8
GCCACAGGCTGTGCCGGATCGGCATCCAGCGCAACCAACCGGCCATGCAGGCTACCGGGACCGGCTTCGGTGCGGGCGATGGCGCACGACGGCAGCAGCCCGCAGCACAGCACTAGCGCGAGGAACAAGACGAAGCCGGGGCCCGGCTGTCGATCGCGCTTCATCACTGCCTCCGTGCTGTCAGCTGGATACCAGGCATCCAGCATGCCAGTGTCCCTGTCGTGCCGAAGAGACTTGGGTCGCGCTATCGATGGCGTGAATGCATTGGTCTGCCTACACCGCCGCCGGGTCCACCTTCTCCACATCGATCCCGTATTTCTCGATCGCCACCTGCAGCTGCCCGCGCGCGATCCGCCCGTCATCGGCCAGCGCCTTCAGCGCGGCCAGCACGATGAAGTGCCGGTCCACCTCGAAGAACGTACGCAGTGCCTCGCGCGTGTCCGAGCGGCCGAAGCCGTCGGTGCCCAGCGCGGTGAAGCGGCGGCCTTCGACGAACGGGCGGATCTGGTCGGCGACGATCTTCATGTAGTCGGTGGCCACCACCAGCGGACCGGCGTGCGCGGCCAGGCACTGCTGCACGTACGGTACGCGCGGTTCCTGCAGCGGGTGCAGCAGGTTCCAGCGCTCGATGGCCAGGCCGTCGCGGCGCAGTTCGGTCAGGCTGGTGGCGCTCCAGACGTCGCTGGCAATGCCGAAATCCTGCTGCAGCAGCGCAGCGGCCGCTTCCACCTCGCGCAGGATCGCGCCGCTGCCCATCAGCTGCACGCGCAGCGCCGGATCGCTGTCGGCGGTGGCCGGATGCAGCAGGTACATGCCCTTGAGGATGCCTTCCTCGGCACCGTCGGGCATGGCCGGGTGCGGGTAGTTCTCGTTGAGCACGGTGATGTAGTAGTAGATGTCTTCCTGGTCCACGTACATGCGGCGCAGACCGTCCTGGATGATCACCGCCAGCTCGAAGTTGTAGGTGGGATCAAACGACACGCAGCTGGGAATCACCGAGGACAGCACGTGGCTGTGCCCGTCGTCGTGCTGCAGGCCCTCGCCCATCAGCGTGGTGCGCCCGGAGGTGGCACCCAGCAGGAACCCGCGGGTGCGTGCGTCGGCGGCAGCCCAGGCCAGGTCACCCACGCGTTGCAGGCCGAACATCGAGTAGAAGATGTAGAACGGAATCGTCGCCAGGCCATGGTTGCTGTAGGCGGTGCCGGCGGCGATCCAGGAGCAGATCGCGCCGGACTCGTTGATGCCTTCCTGCAGGATCTGCCCGTCCTTTGCTTCCTTGTAATAGCTGAGCTGGCCGGCGTCCTGCGGCGTGTAGAGCTGGCCCAGGTAGGAGTGGATGCCGATCTGGCGGAACAGGCCTTCCATGCCGAAGGTGCGCGATTCATCGGGCACGATCGGGATGATCAGCTTGCCCAGTGCCGGGTCCTTGAGCAGGGTGCCCAGGATGCGCAC
This sequence comes from Stenotrophomonas sp. P5_A8, assembly GCF_056400545.1. Taxonomy (NCBI): domain Bacteria; kingdom Pseudomonadati; phylum Pseudomonadota; class Gammaproteobacteria; order Lysobacterales; family Lysobacteraceae; genus Stenotrophomonas; species Stenotrophomonas sp. P5_A8. The sequence continues at coordinate 1,453 of NZ_JBFULB010000211.1, forward strand.
GAAGCCCATGGTGGTGGACTGGCCGCGCTCACCGCTGCCCTGCAGCTGGGCGGCAAAGGCCGACAGCGCCGGCACCGGCAGCGGATCGACGTGGGTCAGGCGCGCGGGCAACTGGCCGCCCTGGGCCTGGCGGCGCTGGGCGAAGTAGCGTTCCTCCACGCTGCCCGGTACCGGGCGCAGGTACGGCATGTCTTCGAGCTGGTCGTCGCTGACCGGCAGGTCGAAGCGGTCGCGGAAGGCGCGCACTGCGTCCAGGCTCATCTTCTTGAGCTGGTGGTTGATGTTCTGCCCTTCGCCGGCCTCGCCCATGCCGAAGCCCTTGACCGTCTTGGCCAGGATCACGCTCGGGCGGCCGTTGCCGGCCACGGCCTGGGCGTAGGCGGCATACACCTTCTGCGGATCGTGACCGCCACGGGCAAGCGCCCAGATGTCGTCATCGCTCATGTCCGCGACCAGGTCGAGCAACGCCGGATACTTGCCGAAGAAATGCTCGCGCACGTAGGCGCCGCTCTGCGACTTGAAGGTCTGGTAGTCGCCGTCCACGCATTCCATCATGCGCTGGCGCAGCAGGCCGGTGCTGTCCCTGGCCAGCAGCGCGTCCCAGCCGCCGCCCCAGATCACCTTGATGACGTTCCAGCCGGCGGCGCGGAAGGTGCCTTCCAGTTCCTGGATGACCTTGGCGTTGCCGCGCACCGGGCCGTCCAGGCGCTGCAGGTTGCAGTTGACCACGAACACCAGGTTGTCCAGGCGCTCGCGCCCGGCCACCGAGATGGCGGCCAGCGATTCGGGCTGGTCCATTTCGCCATCGCCGAGGAACGCCCAGACCTTGCGGCCCTGGTGCTCCTTCAGACCGCGATATTCCAGGTAGCGCATGTAGCGTGCCTGGTAGGCCGCGGTGAGCGGGCCCAGGCCCATCGACACGGTGGGGAACTGCCAGAACTCGGGCATCAGCCGCGGGTGCGGATAGGAGGACAGGCCGTCGCGATCGGACTCGCGGCGGAAGTTGTCCATGCGCGCCGGATCGATGCGGCCCTCGACGAAGGCGCGGCCGTAGATGCCCGGGGCGGAGTGGCCCTGGATGTAGATCATGTCGCCGTCGAAGGTATCGGTGCGGCCGCGGAAGAAATGATCGAAGCCGACGTCGTACAACACCGCGGCCGACTGGTAGGTGGCGATATGCCCGCCGACGTTGGAGTGCTTGCCGGCGCGCAGCACCATCACCATCGCGTTCCAGCGGATCATCGCGTTGAGCCGACGCTCGATCGCTAGGTCGCCCGGATAGGCCGGCTGGCGCTCGACCGGGATGCTGTTGACGTAGGCCGTCCAGGCCCGGGCATGCAGGTCGCCATGGCGGGCCACGTCCAGGTCGCTGAGCTGGTCGATCAGGTAGTGCGCGCGCGGGCGCCCGGCCACGTCGGTGACCGCCTGCAGCGCTTCACGCCATTCCTGGGTTTCCTGGGGGTCGCTATCGAGGGGGGCGAGCGCTGGGTCCATGGTCCATCTCCGGCAAAGGCAGCCACTCCTGGCCGGCGTGCACTCACCGGGGAGGGAGGCCGCCGCGCGGAGTGGCAGGGAGCACCACCATAGGAGCCGGTCCGGGCGGCCGGTAGATGCGGCGCTCTTGGCTCTTTATAAAGACAAACTTTGCAATCACAGGCGAGAATGGCGGTCAGCATGAATATTCTCCAGTCAATCCGCAGCTTCATCCGTACCGCCGATGCCGGCAGCCTGGCCGCGGCCGCCCGCACCCTGGGCATCAGCGCCGCGGCGGTCGGGCAGAACATCGCGCGGCTCGAGGCGCATCTGGGCGTGCGCCTGTTCAACCGCACCACCCGCCAGCTGGCGCTGACCGAGCGCGGCGCGCTGTACCTGGCGCAGGTGCGCTACATCGAGCGCGACCTGCAACGCGCACAGGCAGCGGTGACCGACCTGGACGCCACCCCCGAAGGCCGCCTGCGCATCGCCTGCAGCACCTCCTTCGGACGCCACAAGCTGGCCCCGCTGCTGCCGTCGCTGAAGGCGCGCTACCCGCGGCTGGCGATCGAGCTGCTGCTGGCCGACCGGGCGGTGGACCACGCGCGCGAAGACGTGGATGTGAGCATCCGCATCGAGCCGCAGCTGGAGGAAGGCCTGGTGGCGCGCCCGATCGCGCAGGTGCCGTTCGTGTTCTGTGCGGCGCCTTCCTACCTGGCGCGCACCGGCGTACCGCGCACGCCCGAAGCCCTGCGCGAGCACCGCTGCCTGTTGTTCCGGCATCCCAAGGATGGCCGCCACCTGCGCTGGGGCTTCGTGCGCGATGGCCTGCGTTTCGATGCGGAGGTGAGCCCGGCCCTGGTCAGCGACGATATCGATGCGTTGGCCGCGATGGCGCTGGCCGGCGGCGGCATCACCCGGCTGGCGGCATTTGTCGCCGCGCCGTATCTGGCGCGGGGTGAATTGCAGGCGTTGTTCGAAGGCAACGAGGCCGGCGATGCGCAGGCGCTGCCCGAGCCGATGCGGCTGTTCCTGTGCGTCAGCGATCGGCGCGATCTCACCCCGAAGGTGCGTGCGTTGATGCAGCACATCGTGGACGGGCTGCCGGCCGAATGGCGGGTCGACGGCRGCTGACGCCGGCGTGTGCAGGCGATGGCACTTGGCCACCGCCTGCCGGGTGCATCAGCGCGGCGGTGCGATGAACACGCCGCGTGCTTCACGCGGCTCACAGCGCAGGTACTGCGGCGCCGGTTCCAGCGAATCGCCGAGTGCGGCGGCGGCATGCCAGGGCCAGCGCGGGTCGTAGAGGATGCCGCGGGCCAGCGCGATGGCGTCGGCGTGGCTGTGGCGCAGAATCGACTCGGCCTGGGCCGGATCGGTGATCAGGCCGACGGCGATCACCGGCATGCGCAGCTTCTGCGCCTTGATCGCTTCAGCGAACGGCACCTGGTAGCCCGGCGACAACGGAATCTGCTGGCGCGGATCATTGCCGCCGCTGGAGACATGCAGGAACTGGCAACCGCGCCCGTCCAGCACATGCGCCAGCGTGGTGGTCTGCTCGATATCCCAGCCGCCGGCGACCCAATCGCTGGCCGAGATGCGCACGCCCACCGCGATGCGATCGGACACCGCCTCTCGCACGGCATCGAACACGCGCACCAGCAGGCGCATGCGGTTCTGCAGCGAGCCGCCGTATTCGTCCTCGCGCTTGTTGCTCAGCGGCGACAGGAACTGGTGCAGCAGGTACCCGTGCGCGGCATGCAGTTCGATCAGGTCCAAGCCGATGCGTTCGGCGCGCTGTGCGGCGACCACGAACGCCTCCACCACCGCATCGATGCCGGCACTGTCCAGCGCCTGCGGGGCCGGATCGGTGGGGCTGAAGGGAATGGCCGAGGGCGCGTAGGTGGTCCAGGCGCGCGGGTCGGAGGCCGGCAGCGCGCCGCCGCCTTCCCACGGTCGCGCCGAGGACGCCTTGCGACCGGCATGGGCCAGCTGCACGCCGATGGGCATCGGCGACCAGCGCTTCACCGCGTCGATCACGTGCTTGAGCGCGGCTTCGGTTGCATCGTTCCACAGGCCCAGGTCGGCCCAGCTGATGCGGCCTTCGGGCAGCACGGCGGTAGCCTCCAGGATCAGCAGGCCGGCGCCGGACTGGGACAGCTGGCCCAGGTGGATCTGGTGCCAGTCGTTGGCCAGACCATCGGTGGAGGAGTACTGGCACATCGGCGCGATGACGATGCGGTTGGCCAGCGACAGCGGGCCAAAGGACACGGGGGAGAAAAGCTGGCTCAAGTGGGGGACTCTGGCGAATGCGGAAAACCGGACGCTATTGCACTCCTGCTGGGCCTGCGAGGCAACCGTGTCGATGGATCACAGTTTCGCGGTGGCACACGTGGGGCGGCACCGTCGGCCCTCAGGCGTTGGCCGCCGACGGCAGCAGGAAGGCCAGGGCCGGGGCACAGGGCTGCTCGATCTTGAGGCTGAGCAGCGCATCGGCGCGGGTGCGGCCCAGGTTGAGCGCGGCCACCGGCAGGCCGGCCGTGGCGGCCGCCTGGACGAAACGGAAGCCGGAATAGACCATCAGCGAGGAGCCAACCACCAGCACGGCATCGGCCTGGGCCAGGTGGGCGTGGACGGCGGCGACGCGCTCGCGGGGCACGCTTTCGCCGAAAAAGACCACATCCGGCTTGAGGAGACCGCCGCATTGCGGGCAGGCCGGGACCTGGAAAGCGCTGAAATCCACGCCCTCCAGATCGGCATCGCCGTCGGGGGCCTGGGCGGCGTCGAGCCGGTCCCAGCCAGGGTTGTGGTCGAGCAGGCGTTGCTGGAACGCATCGCGCGGGGTGCGCGCCTCGCAGCCCATACAGCGCACCTGGTCCAGCCTGCCGTGCAGGTCGATGACCGCCTGGCTGCCGGCGCGCTGGTGCAGGCGGTCGACGTTCTGGGTGAGCAGCACCTCGAGCTGGCCGCGCGCTTCGAGTGCGGCCAGGGCGGCATGGGTGCCGTTGGGGTGTGCCTGGCCGAAGCGCGGCCAGCCCAGCAGGCTGCGCGCCCAGTAGCGCTGGCGGGTGGCCAGCTCGCCCATGAAGGCCTGGTAGGTCACCGGCGGGGTGCGCTTCCACTGGCCATCGGCATCGCGGTAATCGGGGATGCCCGAATCGGTGCTGCAGCCGGCGCCGGTGAGGACGAACAGGCGTTGGGCACGGTCGATGAAGTCGGCGAGCGGGCTGGACATGCTGATCAGGTGGGGGCGCGCGGCGGCGAACCCAATCCGCTTACGGGCCGGGGATGGCGTCGGGCAGCGGCGGCACGGCGGTGGGATGGCCGTCGGCATCCAGGGCGATCATGACGAAATGACCGCGGGTGCAGAGCTTGCGCTCGCCGGTGTGGAGGTCTTCGGCGATCAGCTCCACTTCCACCTTCATCGAGCTGCGGCCGACCTCGACGATGCGGCCGATGGTCTCGACCATCTGGCCGATGCGGATGGGCAGTTTGAAGTCGACCTGGTCCGACCGCGCGGTGACCACGGTGCGGCGCGAATAGCGGGCGGCGGCGAGGAAGGCGGCCTTGTCCATCCAGGCCAGCGCCTGGCCACCGAACAGGGTGCCGAGGTGGTTGGTGTGATTGGGGAAGACGATCTCGGCCATGCTGATTTCAGTGGGCGGGATGGGGTCGGGGGTGGAGGACATGGGGATGGCCGGTGTGAGGGGGAGTCGGCGCGGATGATACGGCAGGGGGTGGGGTGGGTGTGTCGCGTTGTTGGCGTTTTGTCTGCTATCGCGTGGAGAAGGCTGGGCCCCCATTGCAGGACACGCCGCAAGTACGTCCTGTAGGCTCGCATGCGCCATCCATGGCGCATGACGGTCCTGCAACGGGGGCCCAACCTTCTCTGGACGGTTTGCCTGCGCGCGGATGCGAGAGCGGGTTGGCTGGGTGGGCACGGATCTGGGGGACGGGGAGAAGAGCAGCCGAGCGTGGC
>NZ_JBFULB010000212.1:0-6893 GCF_056400545.1 Stenotrophomonas sp. P5_A8
CGGCGGTACCTTGCGTTCCAGCAACGCCACCAACGCCGGCTGCATGAAATCGTAGTCGTCGGGAATATCCAGGCAGACGATGCGCTTGCCGCCCAACCATGGCCGGAAACGGCTGGACAGGCGGCTGCGGTGGGCACGCTCCATGACGATGATCAGGTCGGCCCATTGCAGCAGCTCCGGGCTGACCGGCACGTCGGCATCGGGCTTGAGCCCGGCCGATGCGGTCTCCACACCCGGCCAATCGGCGAACACCTGCTCGGCCGTCGGGCTGCGCAGGCGGTTCTGGCTGCAGATGAAGAGGACGTGGCGCGTCATCCGTGGCGCGCCACCCTCAAATCACGGTCAGGTTGGCGTACGCCATCACCAGCCACTTGCTGCCGGCATCGGCGAACTCGACCTGCACGCGGGCATGCTGCCCATTGCCTTCGTAGTCGGTGACCATGCCTTCGCCGAACTTGGGATGGTTGACCATCGCACCCAGCTTGAGCGGCGGCGCTTCCAGCGCGGCGTGCCCCATCACCCGGTTGGCGCCGAGCGAGGCGGTGCGTGAGACCTGCACCTTGGGCCGCACTTCATTGAGCAGTTCACGCGGGATCTCGCGCAGGAAGCGCGAGGGCACGTTGTAGTTTTCCTGGCCGTGGATGCGGCGCGACTCGGCGTAGCTGAGCACCAGCTTCTGGCGCGCGCGGGTGATGCCCACGTAGGCCAGGCGACGCTCTTCTTCCAGCCGGCCACTCTCTTCCAGCGAGCGTGCGCTYGGGAACAGGCCATCTTCCATGCCGGCCAGGAACACGATCGGGAACTCCAGGCCCTTGGCCGAATGCAGCGTCATCAGCTGCACGCCCTCCTCGCCGGCCTGGGCCTGGCCTTCGCCGGCCTCCAGCGAAGCGTAGGACAGGAACGCGACCAGTTCGCTCATGGTCTCGCCGGTTTCTTCGATGTCGTCTTCGCGGCGCACGAAGCGCGAGGCCACCGAGACCAGTTCGTCCAGGTTGTCCGCGCGCGATTCCGAATCCAGCGCGTTGCGGCTTTCCTTGGACCAATGTTCGCGCAGGCCCGAGCGCACCAGCACGTGGTCGATGCGCTCGGCCAGGGTCATCTCGCCGGCTTCGCCGTGCAGCTGGTTGACCAGGGTCAGGAACCCGGCCAGCGCATTGCGTGCGCGTGCGGCCAGTTCGTTGCCCTGGGTAGTGAGCATGGTGGCCTCCCACAGCGAGATCGCGTGGGTGCGCGCCAACCGGCGCACTTCATCCAGGGTGCGGTCGCCGATGCCACGGGTGGGCGTGTTGACCGCACGCTCGAAGGCGGCGTCATCGTTGCGGTTGGTCATCAGGCGCAGGTAGGCCAGCGCGTCCTTGATTTCGGCACGCTCGAAGAAGCGCATGCCGCCGTATACGCGGTACGGGACCTGTTCGGAGATCAGCGCTTCTTCGAAGGCACGCGACTGCGCGTTGCTGCGGTAGAGCACTGCGGCATCGCCGTAGCTGCCGCCGTCGCGCACCCACTGGCGCGCGCGTTCGACCACGTAACGCGCCTCGTCCATTTCGTTGTAGGCCGCGTACAGGTCGATCGGATCGCCGTCGCCGCTGTCGGTCCACAGTTCCTTGCCGATACGGTCCGGGTTGTGCGCGATCACCGCGTTGGCCGCGCCCAGGATGTTGGCGCTGGAGCGGTAATTCTGCTCCAGCCGCACGGTCTGCGCGCCGGGGAAATCCTTCAGGAAGCGCTGGACGTTCTCGACCTTGGCGCCGCGCCAGCCGTAGATGGCCTGGTCATCGTCGCCGACCACGAACACGTGGCCGCTGTCACCGGCCAGTACGCGCACGAAGGCGTACTGGATGGCGTTGGTGTCCTGGAACTCGTCCACCAGGATCTCGCGGAAACGCGAGCGATAGTGCGCCAGCAGCGCCGGGTTGTCGCGCAGCAGTTCATGCGCGCGCAGCAGCAGCTCGGCGAAGTCGACCAGGCCGGCGCGGTCGCAGCGCTCCTGGTAGGCGATGTAGGCCTGGCGCATGGTTTCCAGCCACGCATCGTGCGGCTCGGGCTGGATGTGCTGCGGGCGACGACCTTCGTCCTTCTGCTCGTTGATCCACCAGGCGATCTGCTTGGGCGGATGCTTGCTGTCGTCGATCTCCAGCTGCTGCACCACGCGTTTGACCAGGCGCAGCTGGTCGTCCGAGTCGAGCACCTGGAAGCTGTCGGGCAGCTTGGCGTCCTGGTAATGCAGGCGCAGCAGGCGGTGGGCCAGCCCGTGGAAGGTGCCGATCCACGCGCCGCGGCTGCCTTGGGGCAGCTGCAGGTCGATGCGGTGGCGCATCTCGCCGGCGGCCTTGTTGGTGAAGGTCACCGCGAAAATGCCATGGGTGGGCACGCCGCAGACTTCATTCAGCCAGGCGATGCGGTGGATAAGCACGCGGGTCTTGCCGGAACCGGCACCGGCAAGCACCAGATGGTGGCCGGGCGGGGCGGACACAGCTTCGCGCTGGGCGGGGTTGAGCCCGTCGAGCAAGTGGGAGACATCCATCGGGCTATTTTACGCCCTCCGCGCCCTCCCTGCGTCAGGGCTTGCGGCCGGCAGCCTCGTCCTTCAGGCGCGCGTCCAGCTGGGCGCGTCCGTTCTGCGCGTAACGCCGGCAGGCCCCCGCGTCCACCAATGGCGGCGTGCCATCGCCCGCCAGGCGGGCGAACAGATCGCTGCCCAGCGGATGCGGCGTCACGTGGATGTCGCAGGGCAGCGCGGCAAGGGTGTCCAGGCCGCGGCCGAATGCGGCCACCATCTTTGGATGATCCAGGTAGCGGTACTGCGCATCGGAGATGGCACTGACGCTGTCGGTGTAGGCGATGTCCAGGCAGCGTGCGCCCTCGCAGGAACGCCATGTCCAGCTGGTGCCGCCGGGGGTGTGGCCCGGCGTGGCATGCGCGGTCAGCGCCAACGGACCAACACGGACCACCTCGCCGTGGCCGATCACCGCGACGTCGGCCACGGGCGGGAAGGTCCCGCCCGGTTCGAGGTACTGCGGGTCGCTGCGGTCGCTCCTGCCCTTGCGCAGCGTGGCAACCGCYGGTGCACGCGCCAGCAGCGGGGCACCGGTGGCCGCCTGCAGGTGGGCCAGGCCGGCGGCATGGTCGGAGTGTTCATGCGAATTCACCAGGTACTTCACCGCGTGCGGATCGAAGCCCAGTGCACGGATGTTGGCCTCGATCAGGGGACCGGCCGCCACGGTGCCCCCGTCGATCAACACATGCCCCTGGTCGGACGTCACCAGCACCGCCGACAGCCCGCAGGTGCCCACATACCACGTGTTGCCGAAGATGCGCCGTGGCGGGGCGCGATCGTTCCAGCCGTCCATGACGCTGGCACCGGCCGGGCAGGCCGGAATGTCATCGACTGCCCTGGCCACGGGCGGCGCGGCGCTGGCCGGCGCGCCGGTTACGGCGGCATCGGCACTGTCTGCTGGCCGGCAGGCAGACAGCAGCATGCCTGCACCCAGTACGACCAGTAGACGGCGCGTCACCGCCTGGGCACGGAGACCGCGTGGGGCGTTCAGGTCGAAGGTGGACGTCATGCGTATTCCCGGTCTGAAAGGCAGCAGCCTAGATCGGTATGCGCACCGTCACCAATGCGAAGATCGAGACAGAGGCATGAGCCCTTTCAATACCTCGCGTCAGCCGATACCGCGAGGTGTCGCAGCTGGCCCACCTACGCAGGGCATCGGCCCAGCGCGCGCACGGCGGCCTGCTGCGCCTGCACCCGCAGTTCCGGAATGGCCAGGCTTTCCCACAGCGTACCGATGCGCAGGCTGCCCACCACCTGCACGTCGGGATGCGGCTGGCCGTTGGCCGCGAGCAGTTCAGCATGCGCCACCGAGGTATCCAGCCCAAGCCCGTGCAGACCCGGGCGCGCGTGGCCATTGGCCAGCAGTTGCTGGACCAGTGGATTGCGCATCGCGATGGCGCGGGTTTCCACGCCGGTAGCGTTGATCAACGCACTCACCTGCAGGGGCGCCAGGCCGCCATCGGCGCCATGCGCGTGCACCTGCAGGGTGCCGTCCAGCACCAGTACCGTGTCCAGTCGCGCGCGATGCCGCTGCAGCTGTCCGGACCGTTCCAGCGCGTCCACCTGCGCCTCTACCTGCTCGGCGATGCGGTGGCGATGCACGTCCCAGTAGCGCACCACATGGCGCAGGAAACGGCGCTGGTCGGCCGCCTCCAGGCTCAACCACAGGGCCTGTCCAAGCGCACGGATCCGGTCCATCACGCTCTGCCACGGCAGGCCCTGCGCGACCGCATCGCGTGCGTGACCGCGCAGCGCGCGCAGCTTCTGTCGCAATGGCATGGCCAGCAACGGCTGCGGATCGAACGTGGCCGCGCCGCCGTGCGCGTGCGCCAACGGCAGCAGCGCGTGACGGGACAGCACGTGGATGCGGCCACAATGCCCGGCGTTGGCCAACGCCACCACGCTGTCGGCCATGCTCAGGCCCGAGCCGATGATGGCCAGGTCGCCATCGCCGGCCAGCAGGCGCACGCCGTCGTAATCCCAGGCATCCACGACCTTGCCCGGCGGCAGCGCCTCGGCGCCGGGCACCGGCAACGGGCGCATGCTGTTGCCGCAGGCCAGCACCACCTGGCGTGCCTGCCACTGCTCGCCATTGGCCAGCGAAAGATGCCGGGGGGTCGACGCCGGCTGCAGACCGATCACCGCCTCGTGCACCACGCTCAGGCGTGCCGGGCTGGCCGCCTGTGCCTGTTCCAGCCGGGCCTGCAGGTACGTCGCGTAGAAGCGTCGCGGCACATACTCGGCCGCAAGCGCCTCACGCGACACCGCGGGGAACGCATCGACCTGCTGCAGGTAATCGAGGAAATCCTCGGACGCCTCGGGCAGCCCACTCATCTTGCCGGCCGGCACGTTGAGCAGATGCTCCGGCCACGGCGTGGCATAGGCGATGCCCTGGGCCAGCACCGAGGCCGGTTCGAACAAGGCGATGTGCACCGCGCGGGTCGCGCTGCGCAGGGCATGCAGCGCGACCAGCACGCCGGCCGCACCGCCGCCGACGATGGCCAGGTCGCACTGGCGGTGGGAATCGGATGCGCTCATGCGGGTATTGTAGGCGATGCCTGCGCGCACGCTGGCGACACGCTCACATCAACGCATCGGCCAGGCGCGCGATGCCTTCGCGACTGCGCCGCCACGCCGGACGCTGGCGCCAGGTGTCCAGCTCGAGGTGGCGCGCTTGCAGCAGGTAGTCGCTTTCGATCTGCAGCAGCTGGGCGACGATGCCGGTGTCGTAACAGAGCATGCCGATCTCGGCGTTGAGCGCGAACGAACGGATGTCCAGGTTGATCGAGCCGACCAGCGCGATGTCCTCGTCCACGGTGAGGTGCTTGGCATGCAGGAAACAGGGCTCGTACAGCGCGATGCGCACGCCACAGCGCAGCAACTCATCGTAATAGGCCTCCTGCGCCCACGCGGTGAGCCGCTGGTTGCTGCTGGCCGACAGGATCAGCTGCACCTGCACGCCGGACAGCGCGGCGATGCGCAACGCGCTGAGCGTGGCTTCATCGGGCACGAAGTACGGGGTGACCAGCACGATCCGCCGCCGCGCCAGATGGATCAGCGCGTTGACCGCATCGCGCGCATTGCTGAAGGGATAGGCCGGGCCGCTGGGCAACAGCTGGGTGGCGACGTCAGCCGAGCACACCGGCACGGCGGTCATCACGTCCAGGCGCTGGCCGGTTTCCATGTACCAGTCGCTGGCGAACACCGCCTCCAGGTGCGCCACACCGGGGCCGCGCACGCGCGCGACCAGTTCCTTGTTGGGAAAGCCCGGGACGAACTCCGGCTGGGCCAGGTTCTGCGAGCCGATGTAGCCGACGCGGTTGTCGATCACCGCGATCTTGCGGTGGTTGCGCAGGTCCATGCGTCCGCTGCGGCGCCAGCGCAGGCCACCGGGCAGCATCGCGCGCACGTCCACGCCCAGTGCCTGCAGGCGGCGTCGATAATGGCGCAGGCCGCGCTTGGCGCCCACCGCGTCCAGCAGCAGGCGGCAGTGCACGCCACGCGCGGCGGCACGCTGCAATGCCTGCACGATCGCCTCGCCCACCGCATCGTCGAACATCAGGTAGTACAGCAGGTGGACGCGCTCGCGGGCCTGGTCGATATCCTCGATCAACGCCTGCAGTGAGGCCTGGTAGTCGCTGTGCAGGTCCACGGCGTTGCCGTGGATGGGCATGAAGTCGCCCTGCCGCTCGATCAGCGGCACGATCTCGGCGGTGGCGGTGTTGGGCACCGGGGTCCAGCGCAGCGGGGGCTGCAGCGCCTGCTCTTCGCGGATCACCTGCGAGGCTTCGGCCTGGCGCTGCACGCGCTGGCGCGACAACCACGGGTGGCCGAACAGCAGGTACAGCGGCAAGCCGAGCAGTGGCACGAAGCCGACCAGCAGCAACCAGCTGCGTGCCGCACCGGGCGTGGTGCGGGTGGGTATCCAGAACAGCGCGGCCAGCCGGATCACCCAATCCAGCATCAACAACCAGGAGCCCAGCATCCACTCGAACAGCATCGCGTCGCCCGTCGGGAGGTATCGATCCATTCTGACATGCCCGGTGTATGCACCCGGTAGTGCCGGCCGCTGGCCGGCTGCCCGTCAATTCGGTCGGAGCCCCATCGCGCCTGCCATGAAAAAAGTTCTTCTTCCAATGGAAGGGAGCATCTGGTTCCAAAGGACGTCGCAGATGGCACGCGGCGATATGCGCGTGGCCGGGATTGCAGGTGCGTTTGGATCGGCTGGCGTCTCCGTTTGGGTCTGCCGCGCGCGTGAGGGCCCCTTCGCGGCCGGTAGGCCCCTGGTGCAAATGTCCCCCGGCCTGGCGGCCTCCTCCTTTATTTTGCCCAGGAG
>NZ_JBFULB010000213.1:0-6878 GCF_056400545.1 Stenotrophomonas sp. P5_A8
GTGCCGACCTTGGCACTGGCATAGCTGGTCTGGCCGTCGGTGACGGTGCGGTCGATCGGCTTGAGGTCGGTGTGGTTGGCGCCGAAGCTGGCCTCGAACGCGCCGCCTTCCGGGGCGTCGTCGAGAATCACGTTGATCACCCCGGCCACCGCATCGGAGCCGTACAGCGCGCCGGCGCCGTCGCGCAGCACTTCGATGCGCTTGATCGCGCTGATCGGAATGGCGTTGAAGTCTACCGGCGTGGTGCCCTTGCCGATCTTGCTGTCGGTGTTGACCAGCGCGCTGGTGTGGCGGCGCTTGCCGTTGACCAGCACCAGGACCTGGTCCGGCGAGAGCCCGCGCAGCTGCGCGGCGCGGATGTGGTCGGCACCGCCGGAGTTGGATTGGCGCGGGAAGTTGAACGAGGGCAGCAGCGCCTGCAGCGCGCTGCCCAGTTCACCGTTGACCACGCCAGCCTTGCGGATGTCTTCGGCGGTGAGCACGTCCACCGGCGAGGTGGATTCCAGCACGGTGCGGTCCACCGCGCGGGTGCCGGTGACGATCACGGTGTCCAGCGTGGTGGCCGAGCCGGGCGCGTCCTGCGCAGTTGCATCCTGGGCGAGCAGGGGGGAGGAGAGGACGAGCGCGATGGCAAGGCCAAGGCGCGACGCGGACGGACGGGACATGCGGACTCCAGCAGGACGACGAGGGGGGGGGGACGGGGAGTGGCGTCGCCGACTAATGGTCGGYGCTACCAATCCATCCGGATGAAGCGATATATTATCTTCGCGTGATGTCCCTGTGTGACGCAAGCCCCATCGGGGTGGTTATAAGCAGATAGCCGTTGGCGATCTGCACCGGACCTGGATGTCCGGCACGCTCCTTCCCTGCCTGTCCCTGTGTTTCCGGAGAGTTGTCCATGAAGTTCCGCACCATCCTGATCGCCCTGGTTATGGCCACCAGCGGCTGTGCCACTGCCGCCCCGGCCGCCAAGCCGACCCCGCCCGCCACCGCCACGGCGACCCTGCAGGGCGACGCCGCGCGCCCCGATGCTGCTGCCGGCTGGGTGCGCAGCGAGCTCTATTTCGGTGTGGGAGAAGAAACCGGCGTGGCCGACCGACCGCAGACCGAAGGCATCACCGACGCGCAGTGGCGCGCCTTTCTCGACAAGGAAGTCACCCCGCGCTTTCCGGACGGCCTGACCGTGTTCGACGCCTACGGCCAGTGGCTGTTCCGCGGCGCGGCCGAGCCCAACCGCCTGCGCACCAAGGTGCTGGTGGTGCTGCACGAGAACACCCCGCAGCGCCGCGCGGACATTGAAGCGATCCGGCTGGCGTGGAAGCAGGCCACCGGTCATCAGTCCGTGTTGTGGGCGCAGCAGGCGGTTGAAGTATCGTTCTGAGCACGCGCGCCACCTTGGCGCGGCAGGAGGCCGGCATGAACGAGATCACCCGTGGGCGTTGCGTGCTGCTGTTCGGGCTGGCGTTGGCCGCCTGCGCGCCCGTGGCGCAGGCGGCGGCAGCCGATGCGGAGCTGCGCATTGTGCTTGGACCGGGCACGGTCGCTACCGCCCGCGTGGAAACGCAGGGCACCATTGCGCTGCTGCTGCCCTCGGGTCGGCAGCAGCGTCTGGACGGCGTAGCCGATGCCGATGGCAACGCGCGCTTGAGCCAGCTGGACGTCGACTTCGACGGTCGCCCCGAACTGGTGGCACGCGCTTCGGTAGGGCAGGTCAACGAAGCGGTGGCGGTGTACCGCTTCGACCCAAAGCAGGGACGCTTCGTGCCGCTGACGCTGCCGACCGGTTCGCATGCGCAGTGTGGCGAGCTGATGGGGCTGGACGTGGATGCCGCCAACCGCACCCTGAGCAGCAGCTGCCGCAGTGGCCCGATGTGGTACGTGGACCTGTACCGCTATCACGCGGGGCGGCTGTATCTGTATCGCGCCGAACGCGTGCTGATGCTTGGCGATGCGCTGGAGGCGACGATCTTCGTCAAGCAGACCGCCGACACTGGCCCGATGGCGGTCTGGAGTACCTACGACCCGGCTGGCAAGGTACTGGAGACCGCCATCTCCGATGGTCTGGTCGCACCGCGCAATGACCGCCCATTGCTGCCCTTCAGCGGCGAGGTGGTGCCTGCGCGGGTGCCGCTGCATGCGCGGCCCGGCGACACCAGCACCCGGCGTTACCTGGTGCGCGGTGACCGCGTTGAACTGCTGGACGAGCAGGACGGTTGGGTGAAGGTGCGCTATGCCAACCCGACGCGAGGCGACATCGTGGGGTGGGTAAACGCCAATCCATGATCTGATCGCCCGGGTTCGCACATGGGGATCACTTTCGCAGGTCTACCCTGACGCTTCCCCCAGGTAGTGGACGTTCCCTCATGAGCAAGCGCGTTGCCGAGATCGTGGTTGAAACCCTGCAGGCTGCCGGTGTCCGTCACTGTTACGGCATCGTCGGCGATACCCTCAACTACGTCACCGATGCCATCCACCACAGCGAGATTGAGTGGGTGCACATGCGCCATGAGGAAGTGGCTGCGTTCGCTGCCGGCGCCGAGTCGTTGATCAGCGGGCAGCTCACCGCCTGCGCCGGTTCCTGCGGCCCGGGCGGCCTGCACTTCATCAACGGCGTGTTCGAGACCAACCGCAACCGCGCGCCGATGGTGCTGATCGCCAGCCAGGTGGTTACCGCCGAGCTGGGCATGGAGTTCCCGCAGGAGGTTGATTTCAAGGCGGTATATGCCAGCTGCAGCGTGTTCTGCGAGCAGGTGCACAGCCCGCAGCAGGCGCGCCGCGTGGTCGCGCTGGCCTGCCAGGCGGCGATCAGCCGGCGTGGCGTGGCGGTGGTGATCCTGCCGGCCGATATCAGCGAGGCCGAGGTCAAGCACGATGTGCCGTTCTCGGTGCATTACACCCAGCCGGTGCTGCGCCCCAGCGATGACGAACTGCAGCGCATCGCCGCGCTGATCGCCGATGGCAAGCGCATCGGCATCTATGCGGGTGCCGGCTGCGAGCATGCCCATGACGCACTGGTGGCGCTGGGCGAACGGCTCAAGGCACCGATCGCGCACACCTCGCGGGCCAAGGATTTCGTGGAGTACGACAACCCGTACAACATGGGCATGACCGGCATCTTCGGCATCGAATCGGGCTACCACACGCTGATGGCCTGCGACACGCTGTTGCTGCTCGGCGCCGACTTTGCGTGGGGCCAGTACTACCCGGACAAGGCCACGCTGATCCAGGTCGATCGCGATGGCAGCCATCTCGGCCGCCGCCATCCGGTCAACCTGGGCGTGGTCGGCGACATCGGGCCCACCCTGGAGGCGCTGTTGCCCCTGCTGCCGCCGCGCGAGGACCGCAGCTTCCTGGACGAGTGCATCAGCCACCGCGACAAGGCGCTGGCAACGCGTGCCAAGGAAGAGGAACCGGGCGAGGGCGAGCTGATCCACCCGCAGCACCTGACCGCGCTGATCAACCGCTACGCCAGCGACGATGCCTTGTTCACCGCCGACGGTGGCTCGCCGATGGTATGGATCCTGCGCCACATCCGCGTCAATGGCCGTCGCCGCACCCTGACCAGCCTGCTGCACGGCACGATGGCCAATGCCATGCCACAGGCACTGGGCCTGCAGAAGGCGTATCCGGGCCGGCAGGTGATCTCGCTGTCCGGCGATGGCGGCATCGCGATGCTGCTGGGCGACCTGCTCACGGCGGTGCAGGAAAACCTGCCGATCAAGGTGGTGGTCTACAACAACAGTTCGCTCAACTTCGTCGAGCTGGAGCAGAAGGTCGAGGGTCTGCTGGACAACTACACCGACCTGAAGAACCCCGATTTCGGCCGGCTGGCCGAGGTGATCGGCTTCTACGGGCGCACCGTGACCCGCTCGGAGGACCTGGAGCAGGCGGTGCAGGACTTCCTGGCCCACCCTGGCCCGGCGCTGCTGGACGTGCACACCAGCCCGACCGAGCTGGTGATGCCGCCGCAGGTAGAGGCCAAGCAGGTAGCCGGCACCGCGCTGTATGCGGCCAAGGCCCTGCTCAGCGGACGGGTGGGCGACGTGCGCGACCTGCTCGCGAACAACTTCCTCAACAAGCCCTGAGGCAGCGCCGGCGCCGCAGGGATGCCGAAGGGACCAGGTAGTGCCGGCCGCTGGCCGGCTCCTCCGAATCCTGCAGGGGATATCGGAAGCCGATCACCGGCCGGCACCACCGGGACAGGTCAGCGCGCAGCGGCGTCCGCCCCCTGCGCAGGCGCACCGATGTCCCCCGGCGTTCCATCCATGTGCCTGTTACTACGAGCGGTGAGGCCCTACCATCGGCTACCCCCTCCCCACGGTCGTCCTTGCGCATGTCCGCCTCCGCTCCCGTCCGCTCCGGACCTCCCCGCTGGTTCGTCGCCGGCGATTTCAACGGTTTTTTCGGTCTGGTGGTCGACAACCTGTCGATCCTGGGCTTCATCGCGATGGCGCTGGTCAGCATCTTCCAGTTCCCGGCCGACGTGGTATTCGGCCGCATGTTCCCCGGCACCGCCTTTGGCGTGCTGGTCGGCAACGTGCTCTACACCTGGATGGCGCGACGCCTGGCCACGCGCACCGGGCGTGATGATGTCACCGCGATGCCGCTTGGCCTGGATGCGCCCACTAGCATCGGCATGGCCCTGTTGGTACTCGGCCCGGCGTTCCTCGCCTTCAAAGCGCAGGGTCTGGCGCCGCATGACGCGGCCATCGCCACCTGGCAGCTGGGCATGGCCTCGCTGGTGATCATGGGCGTGCTGAAAGTCATCCTGTCCTTCTTCGGCGAAGCGGTTACCCGCGCACTGCCGCGTGCATCGCTGCTGGGCTCCATCGCCGGCATCGCGATCGTGCTGATGGGCTTCCTGCCGCTGCTGGAAACCCTGCGTTCGCCGATCGTCGGCTTCGTCACCCTGGGCCTGCTGCTGTACGTGCTGCTCGCCAAGCGCAAGCTGCCGATCCGCGCGCCGGGCGTGCTGGTCGCGTTCGTGTTCGGCACGATCCTGTATTACGGCCTCGGCCTGGTCGGCCTGGGCGCACCGGGCTTCCACGTGCCCGACTGGACGCCGCCGCAGGTGGTGCTGCCGTGGCCCACGTTGGGTTTCATTGAGGGCCTGCCGACGGCAATCACCTACCTGCCGCTGCTGCTGCCGTTCGGCCTGCTGATGGTGGTGGGTGGTATCAACGTCTCCGAAAGCGCGCGCGCGGCCGGTGACGACTACCGCACCCGCGACATCCTGCTGGTCGAAGCGGTGGCGACGCTGGTCGCCGGGCTATGCGGCGGTGTTGCGCAGACCACGCCGTACATCGGCCAGCCGGCCTACAAGCACATGGGCGCGCGCAGCGGCTACACGCTGCTGACCGGCCTGTTCGTGGGCATCGGCGGCATGCTCGGGGTAATCTCCGGGCTGGTGCAGTGGCTGCCGTTGGCGGTGCTGGCACCGATCATCGTATACGTGGCCATCGACATCACCACGCAGGCCTTCCAGGCCACCCCGCGTGAACACGCCGGCGCGATGGTGCTGGGCTTCCTGCCCTCGGTGGCTTACCTGCTGGCGATCAAGGCGCCTGGCTGGATCGCACCGGCGCAACTGGCGGCGATGACCTCCACGCTGGACGGCCACGGCCTGCCCGAGCTGGCGGTGGTCTTCACTCTGGGCAATGGCTTCATCATCACCTCGATGCTGTGGATCGCCGCGGTGGTGGCGATGATCGACGGCAGGCTGCTGCGCTCTTCCGGTTTCCTGCTGGTGGCGGCGGCGCTCACCCTGTTCGGGTTGATCCACTCGGTGGACCCGCGTGGCGGCATCTATCTGCCGTGGCAGCTGGTGGGCTTGCCGAAGATCATCATGTGGCAGTTTGCCGGTGCCTACGTGGCGCTGGCCGGATTGCTGGCACTGCTGTCGTTGCAGAAGCAGGAACGCTGACGACGGGGAGGGAGTGCCGGCCGTTGGCCGGCGCCAAGTGGCCGCGCTACCGCCCGGTGGCCGGCCAGCGGCCGGCATTACGATCCGGGGCGGTGTGCGGCAATCAGGTGTCGCCATCCAGCTCGGGGTAGTGGCGGAAAATGCCGTTGGTGTTGAATGCAAGGCGGCGGTCGGACGCCAGGTAGGCAGCGATGTTCGGCCGCCGTTCCACCCGCTCCTTGAGCGCGTGCAGCAACGGCGACGCGGGCCACAGCGCCTGCATGCGCCGCGGGAACATGTACTCCAGCCCGCTCAGCAGCTGGAACAGTGACAGGTCCACGTAAGAGTGCTCGCGCAGCGGATGACGCTCGCCGTTGTCCTTCAGCACGCCTTCGAAGTAGCCCAGGAATTTCGGCAGCCGCTCGGTCCGCATCGCCGCGGCGCGTGCCTTGGCTTCGTGCTTCTGGTCCTCGTAGTACGTCGATGCGGAGATCGGGTGGTGGGTGTCGTGCACTTCGGCGACCAGGTCGGCGATGGTCAACTGCAGCTGCAGCGCCTGCTGACGGCGTGAGGCCGCCTCGGGCACCAGGCCGAGCTCCGGCGCAAGGTAGTCCAGGATCGCGCCCACCTGGGCGATCACCTGCCTGCCACTCTTCAGAAAAGGCGGGGCGAACGGGCGCAGGCCGTCTTCCTTGCCCTGCAGGAACGGCTGCATCACCGCGTCGCCATGCACGCGCGCCATGTCGGTGTAGGCCGCGCCAGCATCTTCCAGCGCCAGCCGGATGAACTCGCCACGGCCCTGGATGCCGGTCCAGTAGTAAAGCTCGTACTGCATCACGGTGCTCCACAAGAACAGTGCACAGCATCGGCGTGCCCATGCTACGCGGGCGTGAGCGTGTGTGGCGGCGGGCGTGGCAGCGGTTCATCGCGCCTGCGGGATGATGCGGTGTCAACGCGCATCCTGCGGTCGTGCAGG
>NZ_JBFULB010000214.1:0-6836 GCF_056400545.1 Stenotrophomonas sp. P5_A8
GACGCCGGGCTTGGGGGCGCGGATGCGCCCACGGCCGTCACTTGAACTTGTACACCACGTTCATCGTGGTCAGCGTGTCGGTCTTGCGCTTGTCTTCGGCCACGTCGCTGTTGTAACGCGCCTGCCAGCCGGCCTTCAGCGCCAGGTGCTCGTTCATGCTCACCGACACGCCGAAATCGTTCTGGCCGAAGGTGTTGTACGAGCCCGATTCGACCAGCAGCGTGTTGACCAGGTCGGTATTGGGGGTCAGCGAATACTTGACGTCGAACAGGCCACGACCGATCAGGCCGGTGCGGGTGGCATCGTCTTCGGTGTTGTGCGTGCGACGCACACCGGGGCCGATCTGTGCGTCCATGTAGAAGCGGTCGCCTTCCACCAGCCGGGTGCCGTAACCCAGACCGAACGAGCTCTGCCGGTCGTAGGTGGCRAAATCATCGCGCTCGTAACGCACCGTGGCGGTCAACTGGCGGTGCTCGCCCAGCTGCAGCGCGCTGCCGGCACTGCCGGTATAGCGGTTGGCGGTGGTGTTGCTGCGCTTGATGGTGGAGCCGTCGTCGTTGGTTTCAATGTATTCCGAACGCGAACGCAGGCCGAACAGGTCCAGGCTGTGCACCCAGTCGTCGTCGGTGTAGCGCAGGCGCAGGCGGCCGTTGGCGCTTTCGGTGTTGCTGTTGCCGCGCGCCGAGGCGAAGCCGAATTCACCACCGCTGCCGCTCCATGGCGAGGTCATCGCGGCCGGGTCGGTGGTGTCCTGTGCGAAGGCCACAGGGGCACACAGCAGCAGGGGAACAAGCAACGAGACGCGCAGGGACATCAACGGTTCTCCGGATCGAACGGTGGGGGACGGGCAACGGGGAATGATACTTGATGCGTCCCGCGCGTAATTCCGCCATCGCCCCGTGCTTTAGCAGGGGTTCGGGCAGATCGCCTGTTCAGGGTAGTTCGATGCGCAGCGTGGGGTCATCGAAACGCGCGTAGCGCAACGTGATCCGGTAGGTCTGCCCATGGGTCTGGCCATCGCGCTCGATCTGCACCGGCAGGCCCTGTGCGTTGATCCAGTACAGCATCCCGTCCGGCGCGGCGCTGGCGTGACGCACGCGGTACTTGTGCGCCGGCTGCCCGCCGATGGCCTCGGTGCCAAGATCCTCCACCTGCAACTGGGCCGGGGCAAGATCGGCCGGCAGCGGGTTGCGCCACTGCGCCAGCAGGCCGGGTGGCACCGGCACCTGGCGCACTTCACCGGCACGCTGCAGGAAGAAGGTGTCGCCGATGATCAGCTGCGGGCCGTCGTCGGTCTGCAGCCGGTAGCGGTCCGGGGCGACGAAGTCCATCGTGGTCTCCACCGTGCGCGGCCCCTGCATGCGCAGGGTGGCGTGGAAGCTGCGCAGCTGGCCGAAACGCTGGCTGGCACTCAGCACCGCCTGCACCGGATCGACCGCGACCGGCACCGTGCCCGGCGCCGCAGGCGCGGCCGTGGCCGCCGGATCGGCGCTGCCCCCGCAGCCGGACAACAGCGCGGACAGGAGGATGGCAGCGGGCAACAGGCGCATGGCAGGCGGCAACGGGTGGGTTTGGGGCCCTCACGATAGCCCAAGATGCGGCCAGAGCCGCCACAACGACGGCGACTCGGACATAATCGGGTCATGGACCGATATGAACGCATCAACGCCCTGCATCGTCTGCTGAAGTCCGCGCGCTATCCGGTGACGGTGGCGACCCTGCAGGAAAAACTGGAGTGTTCCCGCGCCACCGTCTACCGCGACCTGGCGTTCCTGCGCGATGCGCTGATGGCGCCGGTGGAGGGCGACGGCGAGGCCGGCTTCCGCTACCAGGACGACGAGAGCGACCGCTTCGAACTGCCGGGGCTGTGGCTCAGTTCCGAAGAGCTGCATGCGCTGCTGGCCTCCCAGCATCTGCTGGCGCGGACCGGTGGCGGCGTGCTGTCCTCGGTGCTGGCGCCGCTGCAGCAGCGCATCGAAGGCCTGCTCGCGGCCCAGGCCGGGGTCTCCACCTGGCCGGTCGACCGGGTCCGGGTGATCCCGCACCGTGGCCGCAAGTTCGACGAAGCCAGCTTCCGTGCGGTGGCCTCGGCGGTGCTGGAGCGCAAGCAGCTGGCCTTCGAATACCGCGCCCGCTCCACCGATGAGGCGACCAAGCGCACGGTCTCGCCGCAGCGCATGACCCACTACCGCGACAACTGGTACCTGGACGCCTGGGACCACGGTCGCGAGGGCCTGCGCAGCTTCGCGGTGGACCGCATCTACAAGGCGCGGGTGGTGGACACCGTGGCCCGCGATGTCGATGACAACGAACTGGACGAACAGCTGGGCGCCAGCTACGGCATCTTCTCCGGCCCGCCCAAGGGCTGGGCCACGATCGTGTTCAGTGCCAAGGCCGCGCGCTGGGTGGCCGACGAACACTGGCATTCCAAGCAGCAGGGGCGCTTCCTGGCCGATGGTCGCTACGAGTTGAAGGTGCCTTACAGCGTCTCGCGCGAGCTGCTGATGGACGTGCTGCACTACGGCTCGGATGCGGAGATCATCGAGCCGGTGATGCTGCGCGAACAGGCCAAGGCGCTGCTGGCGCTGGCGTTGACCAACTACGAGTAACGGCGCGGCGGGCGGACGCCCGTCCGCTTGGCTCATGCCCGCCGGTCATATGGCTATGGATACCGCACGGCCGGGGCGTACGGTATGGTTGGGCGCTATCGATGCCCCGGATACCGCCCCCCATGAAGAAGACCCTGCTGCTCCCGCTGCTTGTCGCCGCGCTGGCCCTGTCCGCCTGCGGCAAGCCCAACGCCGATTCCCAGAAGCTGGTGGTGGCCGCCACCGCCGTGCCGCATGCTGAGATCCTGGCGGTGGTCAAGCCGATCCTGCAGAAGGAAGGCCTGGAGCTGGACGTGCGCGTGTTCAACGACTACGTGCAGCCCAACGACCAGCTGGTGCAGAAGCAGGTGGACGTCAACTACTTCCAGACCGAGCCGTACCTGGACGCCTACAATCGCGACCGCAAGACCGATCTGGTCAAGGTCGTGGGCGTGCATATCGAGCCCTTCGGTGCGTACTCGCGCCGCTTCAAGTCGCTCGATGAAGTGCCCACCGGCGCCGACGTGGTGATTCCCAACGATCCGAGCAACAACAGCCGCGCACTGATCCTGCTGCACAAGGCCGGCCTGATCACGCTGAAGGATCCGACCAACGCCCTGGCCACCCAGCGCGACATCATCGCCAACCCGAAGCAGCTCAAGTTCCGCGAGCTGGATTCGGCGATGCTGCCGCGCGTGCTCGACCAGGTCGACCTGGCCCTGATCAACACCAACTACGCACTGGATGCCGGGCTCAATCCGACCCAGGATGCACTGGCGATCGAAAGCAAGGAATCGCCGTACGTGAACTTCCTGGTCGCCCGCCCGGACAACAAGGACGATGCCCGCGTGCAGAAGCTGGCCAAGGCGTTGACCAGCCCGGAAGTGAAGGCCTTCATCGCTGAAAAGTACAAGGGCGCGGTTCTGCCGGCGTTCTGATCCAACGGCGGGCCGACCCACGGTCGGCCCCTACCGCCGGTCGCGAGCTACCAGCGCGGCAATGATCGACACCGCGTGCGGCGTCACCCCACCCGGAACCCCATCGTGGCCTGTACCGCCTGCTGCCAGCCGGCGTACAGCGCCTCGCGCTGGTCCACCGCCATCTGCGGCATGAAGCGCCGGTCCACCGCCCACTGCGCGGCGATCTCTTCCCGGCTGCCCCAGAACGCCGTGGCGAGCCCGGCCAGGTAGGCCGCGCCCAAGGCAGTGGTTTCAGCCACCTGCGGGCGCACCACCGGCACGCCCAGGATGTCGCTCTGGAACTGCGCCATGAAGTCGTTGCCGATCGCACCGCCATCAGCGCGCAGCTCCTTCAGTTCGATTCCGGCATCGGCCTGCATCGCGGCCAGCACGTCGCGGGTCTGGTAGGCCATCGATTCCACCGCCGCGCGGATGAAGTGTTCCTTGCTGGTGCCTCGGGTCAGGCCGAACATCGCCCCGCGCACATCGCTGCGCCAGTACGGCGCGCCCAAGCCTACGAAGGCCGGCACCAGGTAGACCCCGCCGGTGTCGGGCACGCGTTCGGCATAGGCCTGGCAGTCGCTGGATTTGCCGAACATGCGCAGCCCGTCGCGCAGCCACTGCACCACCGAGCCGGCGACGAAGATCGATCCTTCCAGCGCGTACTCGACACGCCCGTCGATGCCCCATGCCAGCGTGGTCAGCAGCCCGTTGTTGGACACCACCGCCTTGTTGCCGGTGTTCATCAGCATGAAACAGCCGGTGCCATAGGTGTTCTTGGCCATGCCCGGTTCGAAGCAGCCCTGCCCGAACAGCGCCGCCTGCTGGTCGCCCGCGATCCCGGCGATCGGGATGCGCTGGTCGAAGAAAAACTGCGACTGGGTGCTGGCATACACCTCGCTGGAGCTGCGCACCTGCGGCAGCATCGCGCGCGGGATATCCAGCAGCTGCAGCAGCTGCTCGTCCCAGTCCAGGGTGTGGATATTGAACAGCAGCGTGCGCGCGGCATTGCTGTAGTCGGTGACGTGGGTGGTGCCACCGCTGAGGTTCCACACCAGCCAGCTGTCGATGGTGCCGAACAGCAGCTCGCCACGTTCGGCGCGGGCCTGCGCACCGTCCACGTGATCCAGGATCCAGCGGATTTTGGTGGCCGAGAAATACGCATCGATGAGCAGGCCGGTCCGCTCGCGCACCAGCGGTTCGTGGCCTTCGGCCTTGAGCCGTTCGCAGATGGCATGGCTCTGCCGCGATTGCCAGACGATGGCGTTGTGGATCGGCTGGCCGGTGGCCTTGTCCCAGACCACGGTCGTTTCGCGCTGGTTGGTGATGCCGATGGCGGCGATCTGGCGCGCGTGGACCTGCTCGCGGTTGAGCAGCTCGGTCAGGGTGGTATAGACGCTGGTGAGAATCTCGCGCGGGTCGTGCTCGACCCAGCCCGGTGCCGGAAACAGCTGGGCGAACTCGCGCTGTGCACTGCCGACGATGCGGCCGCTGCGATCGAACAGGATCGCGCGGGAACTGGTGGTGCCCTGGTCGATGGCGAGCACGTACTGCTTGTCCATGCCTTGCTCCGTACGACGAATCGAGGTGACGCCACAGCCTACGCCATCGCCGCCAGGCGGTGCTGCAGGTACTGCGCCAGCGCGTCGCGTTGCGCTGCGTCCAGGCGCAGGCCCAGCCAGGTACGTCGCCAGAGCAGGTCGTCGAGCTGGCGTACCCATTCGTGGCCGATCAGGTAGTCGACCTCGCGCTGGTAGAGGCCCGCACCGAAATGCGTGCCCAGCTGCGCCGGCGTGGTCGCCGACCCGAGCAAGGTGGACGCGCGCGTGCCRTAGCGCCGCGCCAGGCTCGCCAGCAGCGTCGCCTGCTGGTTCGGATAGAGCGACTGCAGGCGCGCCAGCACGGTGGGCGCATCGCCGCCATCGCCACCGGGCAGGGTAGGCCCGCTGGCGGTCCAGGCCGGTTCGCTGCGTCCCAGTACCGGCCCAAGCTGGTCGACCGCTTCTTCGGCGAGGGTCCGGTAGGTGGTGAGCTTGCCGCCGAGCACGCTGAGCAGCGGCGCCTGGCTGGCGTCCAGCTGCAGGCGGTAGTCGCGGGTGACGTTGGCCGCCTCATGATGGTGGTCGGCCAGCAGCGGGCGGACCCCGCTGTAGGTCCAGACCACCTCGGTCGGTTGCACGGGTACGCGCAGCCAGCGGTTGACCGCCTCGCACAGGTAGGCGACCTCACTGTCGGCGGCCTGTACCTGCGCAGGATCGCCGTGGTAATCCACGTCGGTGGTGCCGATGAGGGTGAAGTCCTGTTCGAACGGCAGCACGAATACGATGCGTTGATCCGGTTGCTGCAGCAGGTAGGCGCTGTCGTGCGCGTACAGGCGCGGTACAACGATATGGCTGCCCTGGACCAGGCGCAGGCCGATCGGCGCATCCATGCCGGCGCGTTCGAGCAGATTGCCGGCCCACGGTCCGGTGGCGTTGACGACGGCGCGGGCGCGCAACCGCTGCACGCTGCCATCGGCGCTACGCAGTACCGCCCACCAGTGATCGCGGTGGCGGATGAGCTGTTCGCAGCGGGTGCGCACGCGGATCTGCGCGCCGCGTTCGTGGGCGTCCAGCGCATTGAGCAGCACCAGGCGGGCATCGTCGACGCGGGCATCGGCGTAACTGAAGCCGCTGCGGAAGCCGGGCTGCAGCACGGCGCCGCGCGGGTCGCGACGCAGGTCCAGTCGTTGCGAGCGCGGGAATGCGGCGCCAGCGTGGCCGAGGTGGTCATACAGCCACAGTCCGGCCTGCAGCATCCAGCCGGGGCGCAGGTGCGGGGCCTGGGGCAGGACGAACTCGGTGGGGACGACCAGGTGCGGGGCGAGGCGGTGCAGGACGCTGCGTTCGCGCAGGGCTTTGCGGACCAGGCCGAACTCGCCGTACTGCAGGTAGCGCAGGCCGCCGTGGATGAGTTTGGTGCTGGCGCTGGAGGTGTGCGCGGCAAGGTCGTCCTGTTCGCACAGGCACACCGACCAGCCGCGGCCGGCCGCGTCCCGGGCGATGYCGGCGCCATTGATGCCGCCGCCGATGACCAGCAGGTCGAGCATCGGTTCCGTTCCGGTTCCTTCCATCCCCGTCCCCGGTAGTGCGATGCCCGCAGTATCGGGGGTGGCGGGACAAGGGCGAATGAAAGGTGTTTTTTTGTTTTTTCGAGGCAAAGGCCGAAAGCTAAAGGCCAAAGGCAGTGCGCCGGCTATCCAGGCAGGGCAGGGGCCTGTGAGTTTGCAGGACACGCCGTAAACCCATCC
>NZ_JBFULB010000215.1:0-6815 GCF_056400545.1 Stenotrophomonas sp. P5_A8
CCGCAACGGCAGCCGCGGCAGCCGACCAACGGTCGGCTCTACCGGGTGCCGCTGCCGACCAACGGTCGGCTCTACCGTAATCCGGCTTCGCCGGATTACTTGCCTGCGCGGGCGGAGTACTCGCCCGAGCGGGTGTCGACCTTGATGATTTCATCCTGGTTGACGAACAGCGGCACGCGGACCACCGCGCCGGTTTCCAGGGTGGCCGGCTTGCCGCCGCCGCCCGAGGTGTCGCCGCGGACGCCCGGGTCGGTTTCGGTGATCTTCAGCTCGACGAAGTTCGGCGGCTGGACGAAGATCGGCTCGCCGTTCCACAGGGTGACGATGCAGGACTCTTCGCCCTTCAGCCACTTCTCGGCGCCGCCCATGCCGGACTTGGTGGCCTGGACCTGCTCGAAGGATTCGGGGTCCATGAAGTGCCAGAACTCGCCGTCGCTGTACATGAAGTCCATGTTGGTATCCACGACGTCGGCCTTCTCCACGTCGTCGGTCGCCTTCATGGTCATTTCGACCACGCGGCCCGACTTGATGAAGCGGTACTTCATGCGGGTAAAGGCCTGGCCCTTGCCCGGCTTGACGTACTCGGTCTCAGTGATGACGGCCGGTTCGTTGTTGATCAGGATCTTCATCCCGTTCTTGACATCGTTCATGCCAACAGTGGCCATGCTGAAACTCCTGAATGGGCAAACGCCGCGCAGGCGCGGCGAGCCGGATAGAATGGGATATCCCACCGATACCGGTGGGGTGAGGCGATATTTCTGACCCACATGATAACCGCAGGCCCCCATTCCATGCAGCTTTCCGCCACGCCCCTGGCCGCCCCCGTCCGCTGGCAGCAACGGTGGCGCGAGGCGATCCGCGACCCGCGCGAGCTGTTGCGGCAGCTGGGGCTGGACCCGCTGGAGCTGGGCGTGTCGGACGCGGCGGCGGGCCAGTTCGCGGTGCGCGTCCCGCAGGGCTTTGCGGCCCGGATGCGCCACGGCGACCGCCACGACCCCCTGCTGCGCCAGGTCCTGCCGATCACCGACGAACTCAAGGTCGTGCCGGGCTTCAGCCTGGACGCGGTCGGCGACGGCGCCGCCAAGAAGGCCACCGGGGTGATCCAGAAGTATCGGGGCCGCGCCCTGCTGGTGACCACCGGCAGCTGCGCGATCAACTGCCGCTACTGCTTCCGTCGCCACTTCGACTACGGCAGCGAGAACGCGGCCCGGGAAGGCTGGCGCGATGCGGTGGACGCCATCGCCCTGGACCCGGACATCGACGAGGTGATCCTGTCCGGCGGCGATCCGCTGTCGCTGGCCACCCACAAGCTGGTCGAGCTGACCCAGGCCCTGCGGCAGATCCCTCACCTGCGCCGCCTGCGCATCCACAGCCGCCTGCCGGTGGTGCTGCCCGAGCGCGTGGATGACGAACTGGTGCGGTGGCTGGTCAGCCTGCCGTGGCCGGTGGCGTTCGTGATCCATGCCAACCACGCCAATGAATTCGATGCTTCGGTGGACGCGGCGATGGCGCGCCTGCGTGCGGCCGGGGCCACCCTGCTCAACCAGGCGGTGCTGCTGCGCGGGGTCAACGATTCACTGCCGGCCCTGCAGGACCTGAGCGAGCGCAGCTTCGCCGCCGGCGTGCTGCCCTACTACCTCTACCAGGTGGACCGGGTCGAAGGCGTGGCCCATTTCGAGGTCGACGATGACACCGCCAAGGACCTGCATGCGCAGCTGACCGCGCGCCTGTCCGGCTACCTGGTGCCCAAGCTGGTCCGCGAGATCTCCGGCGACAGCAGCAAGCGGCCGGTGTAAGGCGCCGCGGCCACCCCCGGKGGCCGCGGCGCGTCACATCCCCGATTCGATCATCTGCACCACGTCGGTGGCGCTGACCGGGTGGCTCAGCCAGTAGCCCTGGGCCAGGTCGCAGCCACGCTGGGCCAGCAGGTCGAACTGCACTTCCTGCTCGATGCCTTCGGCCACCACGGTGATCCCCAGCGCGTGGGCCATGGCGATGATCGCCGTGGTCAGGGCCAGGTCGTCCGGGTCGCGCTGCATGTCGGCCACGAAACTCCTGTCGATCTTGACCCCGTCCACCGGCACCTGGCGCAGGTGGCTCAGCCCGGAGAAGCCGGTACCGAAGTCGTCCAGCCACACCTTCACCCCGGTGCGGTGCAGCTTGTCGAGCAGGGCCGCGGCCAGCATTTCATCGCCGATCACCGCCGTTTCGGTCAGCTCCAGGTGCAGGCGCGAGGCCGGCAGGCCGGTGTCGCGCAGGCAGTCGGCGACCACGCTGGGCAGCTCGCCACCGCGCAGCTGGCGCGGTGAGACGTTGACCGAGACGAACAGGCCATCGTTGTCCACGCCGTGCGGCCACTGCACCGCTTCCATGCAGGCCGCACGCAGCACCTTGGGGCCGATCACTTCGATCAGGCCGCTCTGCTCGGCCACTTCAATGAACACCGATGGCGGAATCGTGCCCAAGGTCGGGTGCTGCCAGCGCAGCAGTACCTCCACCCCGACCATGCGCCGATCGCGGGTGCGGAAGATCGGCTGGTAGACCAGCCGCAGCTCGCCGCGCTCCCACGCCCCGCGCAGCTCCTGCTCCATGTGCACGCGCCGTTCCACCGCATGGTCCATGGCCCGGCTGTAATAGCGGTAGCAGTTCTTGCCGGCCATCTTGGCTTGGTACATGGCGATGTCGCCGTTCTTCAGCAGCGTGGTGGCATCGGCCGCATCGTCGGGGAACAGGGTGACGCCGATCGAGCTGCCCAGGAACAGTTCCCTGCCCTGCACGAACAACGGCTTGCCGAGTTCGCGCACCAGGATCTCGGCCAGCTGCCGCGCATTGGCGGCCACGTMGCCTTCGCCGAGCAGGATCACGAATTCATCGCCACCAAAACGCGCCAGCAGTGCCTCGTCCCCACCGGCCTGGGCCACGGCGGTGCTGATGCGCTGGGCGAACTGCAGCAGCGCCTCGTCGCCGGCCTCGTGGCCGAGGGTGTCGTTGACCCGCTTGAAGTCGTCCATGTCGGCAAACAGCAGCGCCAGCCGATGGTTGGACGCGCGCGCGGCCATCAGGCGATGGTCCAGCGCCTCGCGGAACGCCAGCCGGTTGGTCAGCCCGGTCAGCGCATCGGTGTAGGCCATGTGCCGCACTTCGCGGTCATGCCGGGCGATGGATTCGCTCATGCGGCCAAAGGCCCGCACCAGCTCGCCCATTTCATCGTTGCGCGTGCTCTGCCGCAGCTGCGGGCGGTAGTCGCCCGCCTCGATCTGGCGCGCGGCCGCGGCCAGCCAGCGAATCGGCGTGACCAGGCTGCGCTGCACATACATGATCATGCCCACGCCGATGCCCACCAGCAGCCCCAGCATCAGCAGCAACCAGCCCAGGTGGCGCTTGCCGWCCTGCTGAAGGCGCTCGCCCAGGGTCTGGTTGGCGCGCAGCTCCATGGCCTGCACATCGTCCAGCGCCATGCCCACCCGCACGCCGCCGATGCGCTGGTTGCCGATCATGATCGGCATGGCGTTGTCGAGCACCTTGGGCGACTGCTGCACCACCAGCGTACGCGCGGCGACCGCACCGGCGGCCAGCGGGTCGCTCATCGGCCGGCCGAAATCGATCACCTCGGTGCTGCCGTCGTGGACCAGCTTGCCGTCCTCGTCGAACACCAGTACGTAGCGCACCACCTGCTGCCGCGAGGTATTGCGCACCAGCGCGCCGACCTGCTCCAGGTCGTTGTAGTACAGCGGGTTGGCCAGCGCGTCGGACAGCTCGCGGGCCAGCGCCTCGCCGCGGCTGCGCACGCTGCGGTCGAACAGGTCGTGGATGACGTTGCCGCTGAGGTGCTGCACCTCCCCCTGCATGGTCGCCTGGCGCCCCAGCACCACCGCCACGATCACCACCACCACCAGCATCGCGCCGCTCATCGCCAGCACGAACCGTGTCTGCATTCCGGAACCCAACAGCCTCATTCCACTTCCATCCGCACGCGAGCCAGCCCTTGTTTCAGTTCATCCAACCGGTGCTGCATCTGCGCATCCACCCGATGGAACCCGGACGTACCAAAAAACTTCTGCAGCGCATCCTGCGCCAAGGGATCTGCCGCGGCCTCCAGCAGTACCTGCTGCAGGCGATCACGCACGTTCGCATCCAACCCGGYGCGCACCATCTCCACCGCACGCGGGTACGGCTCGGTGCGATGGATGACGCGGAAGTCGCGCAGGAAATTGGCCGGGATCCGATGCCCGTCGGACCAGTCCACGCTGCTCACCGCGCCGGCATCGACCACGCCCTTGTGGACCAGGGTCGCGATGTTGCCCTCGGTGCGGGCGAACACATAGCCCACCGTATCCGGGGCGGCCGCATCGCGGGCGGACAACAGGATCTCCGGGGTCAGCCCCTCCTGCAACAAGGTCATCACCGGCACCAGGTAGGCGCTGGTGGAGGCCACGTTCTGCAGGGCCAGGGTATGCCCCTTGAGATCGGCCAGCGAAACGATCGGACTGTCGCGGCGGACGAAGAAGACGGTGTGGTAATCCCGCACGCCGCTGCGCTCGGTGAGCAGCAGGGGCTGTGCGCCGCTGCGCATGCCCAGCGCCACGGCGGTGCCGGAGGTCTCGGTGACCCAGTCCACGCGGCCGCGGCGCAGGTAGCTGCCCATCTGCTGGGCATCGGGCGCCATCAGGATGCGACCTTCGGTAATGCCGACATCACGCATGCGCGGGACCACGTAATCCAGCAGGGGTTGCAGTTGCGCATAGTGTGACTTGGGATTGTCGCTGATCCGTCCCAGCACCAGCACGTTGCCGGGATCGGCCATGGCAGGCCCGGTCATCCATGCGATGGCCAGACACAGCAGCGCCCCCTGCAGCAGCCATCGCAGACCTGATACTCGCATTCACTCCCCCCAAGGAATCCGAACAGCCTACCCGAAAAAGTGAGAACTGCGTCAGCTCATTCGGGGCGGTTGTTCGCCAATCTCGCCATCCGCTGTGCATCGGCGAGGATGCCGCGCAGCAGGCGGACTTCCTGTTCGCTCAGTTCGGTACGCAGGAAGAGGCGGCGCAGTTTGCGCATCGCCGAATCCGGTGCGCGGCCCTTGTGGAAGTCGATCTCGTCCAGGGTCTGCCCAAGCTGGCCGAACAGGCCTTCAACCTGGGCATGGCTGGCCGGCTGCTCGCGGTGTTCGGGGTCGGCCGGGGCCGCGCCTTCGACGCCGCCGAGCACGGCCATGCGCAGTTCGTAGGCCAGCACCTGCACGGCGGCGGCCAGGTTGAGCGAGCTGAAATCGGGATGGGACGGGATGTGCACGGCCAGGTGGCATAGCTGCAGTTCTTCGTTGGTCAGTCCAGTGCGCTCGCGGCCGAACACGAAGGCGACTTCGGCGTCGGGCTCGGCGGCCTTGGCCAGGGCGCGCTGGGCGGCCACGGTGGGCAGCAGCTCTTCCAGCTGGACCCGACGGGCGCGGGCGGTGCAGCCCAGCACGAGGGTGCAGTCGGCCACGGCCTCGGCCAGGGTGCCTACGACGGGGGCGTCGCCGAGGACGTCCTCGGCGCCGGCCGAGCGCCTGAACGCCTCTTCATCCAGCGGCTTTTCGGGGGCGACCAGGACCAGCCGGCCCAGGCCCATGGTCTTCATGGCGCGCGCCGCAGCGCCCATGTTGCCGGGGTGCTGGGTGCCGACCAGGACGAATCGGATACGGGACGGAGCGGTTTCAATGGACATGAACAGGCCAAACGCGAGCAGACAAGCCACAGATGGTAAACTGTGCGACCGGCCTCTGCGCCGGGACCGCTCTTTTCCCCCGCCAAACATACCCACTCTGCCTTTACGGGAGCTTTTCGCCATGCAGAAACCCGCCGTCACCGTCATGGTCAAGGCCGCCCGCCTCGCCGGCAACGTCCTGTTGCGCAACATCAACAAGCTCGAGGCGTTGAACGTCGTAGAGAAGGGGCGCATGGACTATGCCAGTGAAGTCGATGCGGATGCGGAAAAGGTCATCGTCAAGGAACTCAAGCGCGCCTACCCGGAATACGGGATCATGGCCGAAGAAGGTGGCCTGCAGGGTGTGAACCGTTACATGTGGGTCATCGACCCGCTGGACGGCACCAGCAACTACCTGCGCGGCTTCCCGCACTACTGCGTGTCCATCGCGCTGGTGGAAAACGGCGAGCCGATCGATGCGGTGATCTTCGACCCGCTCCGCAATGAACTGTTCACGGCCAGCCGTGGTGCCGGCGCGGTGCTCAACGACCGCCGTATCCGCGTGGCCGATCGCAAGGACATGAACGGTGCAATGATCCACACCGGCTTCGCCCCGCGCGAGCGCCAGCGCACCAGTGCGCAGCTGAAGGCAGTGGATGCGCTGCTGGTGCATGCCGAGGACGTGCGCCGCACGGGTTCGGCGGCACTGGACCTGGCCTACGTGGCCTGCGGCCGTGCCGATGCCTACTTCGAGGCCGGCGTGAAGGCCTGGGACATCGCGGCCGGCGTGCTGCTGGTGCGCGAGGCCGGCGGCCGCGTCTGCGACTTCAAGGGCGCCACCCCGGCCCGCATGGACAGCCGGGGTCCGGAGACCCAGCAGATTGTGGCCGGCAACGTGAAGAACACCGACGTGCTGCAGAAGGTGCTGGTCAACACCGGCTACGCGGCGGAGTTCGACGCCAAGTTCTGATCGGCCGCGACTGCGACAGCTTGAAACGGCGCCTTCGGGCGCCGTTTTTGTTTGTTGGTGGTGCAACGCAAACGCAGGAGCAGGAGCAGCCGCGGCGGCGGTGCGCGTCTGCTGGCTTGGGCGGGTACGGGTGGGTTGGCGGGACACGCCGTAAATC
>NZ_JBFULB010000216.1:0-6786 GCF_056400545.1 Stenotrophomonas sp. P5_A8
ACGCTGGCCTTCAACTTCACGTTCTAAGCGATACGCTCCCTCCCGCGCTCCGGTGCGGGAGGGGCTGGAGCCGATCATGCTGCTGCACATCCCCGACGTCCTCAGCGCCGAGCAGGTCACCCTGGCCCGCAAGCAGCTGGCCACCGCCGGCTGGACCGACGGACGGCTGACCGCGGGCTACCAGTCCGCGCAGGCCAAGCACAACCTGCAGCTGCCCGAGTCCGACCCGGCCGCGCGCGCGGTGGGTTCGACCATCCTGGATGCGCTCGGGCGCAACAGCAGCTTCTTTTCGGCCGCCCTGCCGCGACGGATCTTTCCGCCGCTGTTCAACTGCTACCAGCCCGGCCAGACCTTCGGCTTCCACATCGACAACGCGGTGCGCTACGACTACAGCGTGGCCGGGCAACCGCAACCGGTGCGCACCGATGTGTCGGCGACCTTGTTCCTGAGCGATCCGGACGAGTACGAAGGCGGCGAACTGGTCATCGAGGACACCTTCGGCACCCAGCGGGTGAAGCTGCCCGCCGGGCACATGGTGCTGTACCCCGGCACCA
This sequence comes from Stenotrophomonas sp. P5_A8, assembly GCF_056400545.1. Lineage (NCBI taxonomy): Bacteria > Pseudomonadati > Pseudomonadota > Gammaproteobacteria > Lysobacterales > Lysobacteraceae > Stenotrophomonas > Stenotrophomonas sp. P5_A8. The sequence goes on from NZ_JBFULB010000216.1 coordinate 555, forward strand.
GCCTGCACCAGGTCACTCCGGTCACCGCCGGGACGCGACTGGCCTCGTTCTTCTGGATCCAGAGCATGCTGCGCGACGACGGGCAGCGCCGCCTGATGTGGGACATGGACAACGCGATCCGGCGCCTCACCCACGACCACCCCGACCATCCCGCGCTGGTGAACCTTACCGGCGTGTATCACAACCTGCTGCGGCAGTGGGCTGATGTCTGAGCCGACCCCGCCCGCACTGGATGCCACCGCGCTGGCCGCGCAGCTGCAGCACGACCCCACCGCCGCACTTGCCACGCTGATCCCGATCGCCCAACGCGGCGACGTGCAGGCGCAGTTCCTGCTCGGCCAGGCCTGCATGGAAGGCCGCGGCATCCCGCAGGATCCGGCCGCCGCCGTGCTCTGGTTCGAGCGCGCCGCCAACGGCGGGCTGGGCATCGCCATGAACATGCTCGGGCGCTGCCATGAGCTGGGCAGCGGCACCGTGCAGAACCTGGAACTGGCGGCGGTGTGGTATCGCAAGGCGGCCGACAGCGGCCTGGACTGGGGGATATACAACCTGGCCAACCTGCTGGGCACCGGCCGCGGCGTCCTCCGCGACGACCGCGCCGCGTTTGCGCTGTACCTGCGGGCCGCGCAACTGGGCCATGCCAAATCGATGAACCTGGTCGGCCGCTGCCTGGAAGACGGCATCGGCGTGGCGGCGGATCCGGCCGCGGCACCGGCGTGGTACCTGCGCTCGGCCGAAGCCGGCGACTTCCGCGGCCAGACCAGCCATGCTTCGGTGTTGCTGGCGGCGGGTCAGGTCGATGCAGCCACGGCGTGGCTGAAACGCGCACTGGCCCATGGCAGCCCATCATTCCTTGCCCACCTCCGCCCGACCCTCGCGGCCTCGCCGCATGCCGCGTTGCGGGCGCTGGTCGATCCGCCTTCGGCGCCGTAGATCGTTACCCAGCCATTCGCAAATCATTCCTATTTGCGTCCGCGAACGGATCTCACTACACTCCGCCGCGTCATCGAGGTCCGCTCGTGATCGGGAGCGTCATGTTCCCCACCCAACACGCTTGAGCAGGGATTCCGTCTTGCGCCACCCGCACCGCCTTCGCAACTTCGCCCCCGCCGTGCGCGGGCAGCGTCCGGCGTTGGCGAGCGTGCTGGCATGGCTGGGCCTGCTGGCGATGCTGTTCACCGCCCTGCCGGTGCTGGACCGGGCGTTGCCGGGCAGTGCCGCGCTGGTACTGCAGCTGCCGGCCGAAGAACGTCGCGGTGGCGGTGAAACCACGCCGCAGGAAGAAGTAGCGGCCAAACCGCGTCGGCTCACCAGCGTGCGTCCGGCCAACACCCCGCCACCGTTGCCGCCGGCCTTGCCCGACGCGCTGGACCGGTTGCTGGCGACCTGGGTCGACCTGCCGCCGCAGGTGGCCCCGTCGGTGGATTCGGCGCCTGCCATTCCGCTGCCGGCTGCGCCCGGCCTGCGCGTTCAACGCGGACAAGCCCCACCGCAGGGCTGATTCCGACACGCGCGTCGCGGTAGTGACGCGCCCCCCGTCGATGGCGACACCTGCCTGTTCCCGGGCACTTCCCTGATTCCTGCAGCGCTGCGACCGCCGGTCGTGGCGTCCCGCGTTCGTCTTTCCTTTTCGAGGTTACCCCCATGGCCCAACGCCATCGTCGTCGCATGTCCCTGTCCCGCCACGCCCTGAGCCTGGCCCTGCTCGGCGCGATCAGCGCGCCCGCCTTCGCCAACGGCGACGCCGCCGCACCGACCACGCTGGACAAGGTCGTGGTCACCGCCGCCGGCTTCGAACAGAAAATCACCGACGCCCCGGCCAGCATCAGCGTGGTCAGTCGCCAAGAGCTGAGCAAGCGGCCCTACACCAGCCTGGTCGACGCGCTGCGCGACGTGGAAGGCATCGATGTGGGCATGGAAACCACCGACAAGAACGGCCGCGCCACCCTCTCCATGCGCGGCATGCCGTCGGAGTACACCCTGGTGCTGATCGACGGTCGCCGCCAGAGCAACGTCGGCCAGCTCTACCCGAACAACTTCGGCGGCGGCCAGTTCTCCTACCTGCCGCCGCTGGATGCGATCGAGCGCATCGAAGTGGTGCGTGGCCCGATGTCCACCCTGTACGGGTCGGACGCGATGGGCGGGGTGATCAACATCATCACCCGGCGCAACCAGGACAGTTGGCACGGCTCGCTCACCCAGGGCGCCACCGTGCAGCAGGACGACCAGTTCGGCGATGCGCGCACCACCGATGTGTACCTGACCGGACCGCTCGTCAAAGATCGCCTGGGCCTGGCGGTGCGTGGCAGCTACTACGACGCCAAGGCCTCCAACCCGGAATGGGACGACCTGCCGCTGCCGGACGGCACGCTGTGGGAGCGCAGCATCGGCTTCGGTGGCGGCGGCAAGGCGGTGGCCAATACCAACTGGAACACCGGCGTGCGCGTGAACTGGACGATCAACGACGATCACGACCTGACCCTGGACTACGACGTGTCGCGGCAGAAATACGACAACAGCCAGGGCCAGACCGGCACCCTGGACAGCCTGGCCAGCCTGTGGCGCGTCGGCAACGCCACGGTTCCCCATCCGAACGGCACCGGCACCCTCACCCGCCGCGTAGTTCAGCCGCGCGTGGGTTATACCGCCTACCAGCGCTACGAGCGCGACCAGCTGGCGCTGAGCCATCAGGGCCGCTACACATTCGGCACCTGGCAGACCACGCTGACCCACACCATCAGCAACAACCTCGGCCGTTCGCTGCCATTGACGCTGGACGAACGCGATGACCTGCAGACGCTGTGGAACGACGTCTGCCGTCGCACCGGCGCCGCCGCCAACTGCGCGGCCGGCCGCGGCAACGCGCTGAGTGCGCTCAATGCCAGCGAGCAGGCACGCCTGCAGGCATTCCTGCCGCGCCCGCTGCGCACGATGGAGCTGGAAGGCTACGTGCTGGACACGATGCTGGACATGACCTTCGGCGCGCACAAGCTGACCGTGGGCGGCCAATACAACGACACCGACATGGTCGACGGCGTGTTCGGCATGGACGGCGCCGGCTACCGCGCCAACGTGAAGCAGCAGCATCGGATGTGGTCGGTGTTCGCCGAGGACAACTGGTCGTTGACCGATACGCTCACCGCTACGGTGGGCGTGCGTTATGACGACCACAACATCTTCGGCAGCCACGTCAGTCCGCGCGGATACCTGGTGTGGAACGCCAGCGATGCATGGACGATCAAGGGCGGCGTGAGCACCGGCTACAAGACCCCGCGCCCCGACCAGCTGTTCCCGGGGGTGACCGGCTTCGGCGGCCAGGGCGTGCTGCCGTTGGTGGGTTCGCCGAACCTGAAGCCGGAAACCAGCACCAACTATGAGATCGCGACGTACTACGAGGGCGCGCAGTGGGGCTTCAACGTGACCGGCTTCCTCAACAAGTTCGACGACAAGATCGCCAGCGGCGGCACCTTCCCGAACTGCGAAGTGGCACCGGCCGGCAGTGGCTACTGCGTTGACGTCGGTCCGGGCTGGGCAGCGTTGGGCTACAGCACGTTCGCGCAGAGCGTGAACGTGGACAAGGCCGAGACCAAGGGCATTGAAACGGCCGCTTATGTGGACCTGCTGGACAACCTGCAGCTGCGTGGCAACTACACCTACACGCGCTCCGAGCAGACCAGCGGCGTGGACAAGGGCAAGCCGGTGGGCGGCACCACGACGCCGGCCAGGCACATGGCCAATGCCAGCCTGAACTGGCAGCTCAGCGATGCGGTCAGCCTGTCGTTGATCGGCGAGGGGCGTTACGACCGTTACCGCGACACGCTGCTGAGCAACGTGGGCGGGGTAAACACGTCGCAGGTGCGCTACTACGAGGACTACACGATCTTCCACCTGGGCGGCAGCTGGAACATCAATCCCTGGCTGACGCTCAACGCGCGGGTGAACAACCTGTTCGACAAGGACTTCGTGTCGCAGTCGTGCGTGCTGAGCAGCGACAGCGAGTACAACTGCGTGGACGATTACGCCACCAAGGACCAGCGCCGGAGTTACTGGATCTCGGTGAACGCGAAGTTCTGAGGGCGACGGCAACGGCGGACGGCCTGCGCACTGCGGGGGCGGTGCGGTGGGGGCGGAAGTGGGATCCGGAGCAAGGGCAAGAGCAAGAGCAAGAGCAAGGGCAAGGGCAGGAGCAGGAGCAGGAGCAGGAGCAGCCGAGCATGGCTCGGCTCTACCAGGGCCCGTATATCGGTAGTGCCGAGCCATGCTCGGCAGCCCTCACGAAATAAACTGCAAGGCACCCGCTTTTTACCCATGCCCGCCAGCCCAGCTGCGGATCAGGAAGCGCTCTACGATCCCGCAACCCCGCCCCCACCGCCCCCGGAAAGTTGGCGGGTCGCCGCGTTGAGATCCGGAGCAAGAGCAAGGGCAAGAGCAAGAGCAAGGGCAGGAGCAAGAGCAAGAGCAAGAGCAGGAGCAGGAGCAGGAGCAGCCGAGCATGGCTCGGCTCTACCCGGGGGCCGTGTACCGGTAGTGCCGAGCCATGCTCGGCAGCCCTCAGTAAACAAACTGCGAGGCACCCGCTTTTACCCATATCCGCTGGCCAGCTAAGGATCTGGACGTCCCGCGCTTGCGACGCTCGCCTCCAAGCACAGGAGCCCCGCAAACCCAGAAATTGCGAACCATTCTCATCAATGGTGTAATTCGCCATTCAGTTCCCAGCAGCGTGACCGTGGCCACTCCCTCCTCCAGCGTGCAGCAGCAACAACGTCGTGGCTTCTGGCTGCGCACCCTGCACCAGTGGCACTGGATCAGCTCGGCCGTGTGCCTGATCGGCATGCTCCTGTTTGCCGCCACCGGCATCACCCTCAATCACGCGTCCAGCATCGAAGCCACCCCGAAGGTGGTCAATCGCCAGCTCGAATTGCCCGCCGACCTGCTCGCACAACTTGGCGACCGCACCGACGGCAACGCCCCGATTCCGCGCCCCGCCGCGCGCTGGCTCGATGCGCAGCTGGCCATTTCCGTCGGCGGCCGCCGCGCCGAATGGTCCGAGGGCGAAATCTACCTGTCCATGCCCAGCCCCGGCGGCGACGCCTGGCTCAGCATCGATCGCGACAGTGGCGCGGTCGAATACGAAGCCACCTCGCGCGGCTGGATCTCCTATTTCAACGACCTGCACAAAGGCCGCAACGCCGGACCGGCCTGGGGCTGGTTCCTGGACGTGTTCGCCGTGGCCTGCCTGGTGTTCTGCATCACCGGCCTGTTCCTGCTGCACCTGCATGCCCGCCAGCGTCGCATGACCTGGCCGCTGGTCGGCCTGGGCCTGATGATCCCGCTGCTGATCGCCCTGATCCTGATCCACTGACCCTCCTACCTTGATCGTCCCCCACGGAGCCGCACCATGCGCGTCACCCTGACCATCGCCCTGAGCGGCCTGCTGGCCGCCACCCCGGCCTACGCCGCCACCCTCGACATCAACGTCGAAGTACCCAAGCTCAACGTGGCCGAATATCACCGCCCGTATGTCGCCGTGTGGCTGGAAGGGGCCGACCAGAAAGTGGCCGCCAATCTCTCGGTCTGGTACCAGCAGACCGGCAACAGCGAAGGCCACGGCACCAAGTGGCTGMCCGACCTGCGCCAGTGGTGGCGCAAGAGCGGTCGTACCCTGGACGTGCCCGTGGACGGCGTCACCGGCCCCACCCGCCCGGCCGGCAAGCAGGCGCTGTCGTTCAACGACAAGCAGCCGGCACTGAAAGCCCTCGCCCCGGGCAATTACACTCTGGTGGTCGAAGCGGTGCGCGAAGTCGGCGGCCGCGAACTGCTCAAGATCCCCTTTACCTGGCCGGCCACCACCGTCCAGAACGGCAAAGCCCAAGGCGCCACCGAACTCGGTCTGGTCACCCTCACGGCCAAGCCCTGACTTGTCGCCCGCCCTCACCGTCGGGTTCCCCTCGGGACGTCGCGCAGCGGCGTAGCGTCGGCCTCCGGGCCGATCCCCAGTTCACCGAAGCTGTCCACTACATGGAGTTTTTGATGAAGCGCTCGCTCGTCCTAGCCGCCGCCCTGGCCGCCGCACTTCCGTTCTCCGCCCTGGCCCACAAGGCCTGGCTGCAGCCCTCGCAGACCGTGATTGCCGGTGAGAACCCGTGGATCACCGTCGATGCGGCCGTGTCCAACGACCTGTTCTACTTCAACCACGTGCCGCTGCGCCTGGACAGCCTGGTCATCACCGCGC
>NZ_JBFULB010000217.1:0-6780 GCF_056400545.1 Stenotrophomonas sp. P5_A8
GCGTCGGCCTGCGGCCGCCACCTCCTCCTTTATTTCGCCTCCAAGGGCATCGGGCCCCAGCGCCCGACCCACCGACCAGCGCCAGAAAAGCCGGTCTTCCGCCTGCGTACCGAGAGCCGAGTCCCGTAGCGGGCGGTAGGCTCCTGGGCAAAATCAAGGAGGAGGCCGCCACGCGGCCGGGGGACATTTGCGCCAGGGGCCTACCGCCCGCTACGGGGCCCTCACGCTCGCGGTAGCCCCGAACGGAGACACCACCCGATCCACCGTCGCCGGCACTGCCCGTCCACACGAGTAGCCTCTCACTCACGCTGCGAAGGCCCTCGCAACGAGACGCGCCGCTCAGATGGGAGAAGAACCATAAAAAAACGCCCGGGCAAGCCGGGCGTTTCGTTGTGGCACGTTACCGGTGGAGCCACCACGCTTGGCGGCTCACCGATACGGACCTCAGTGCGCCCGCACCCGCGCCACGATCTTGGCCGCCTGCGCCGCGCTGTCGCGCACCTTGTCCCACTGACCGTGCTCGATCCAGCTCCCCGGCACCATCCACGACCCGCCGATGCAGACCACGTTCTTCTGCTCCAAGTACTCGGCCGCCGTGTCCTCGGTGATGCCACCGGTCGGGCACAGCTTCAGGTCCGGAATCGGGCCGGCCAGGCCCTTGATCATCGCCAGCCCGCCCACGGCCGAGGCCGGGAACAGCTTGCACACCCGGAACCCACGCGCATACAGCGCCAGCATCTCCGTCGGCGAGGCCGCACCGGGTACCACCGGCAGCACCGCCTGCGCCAACGCATCGGCCATGTGCGCCGGCGTCCCCGGCGTCACCAGGAAATCCGCGCCCGCATCGATCGACTGCTGCATCTGCGCCACCGTCAGCACCGTGCCCGCACCCACCACCACATCGGGCAGCTCGCGCTTGAGCATCGCCAGTGCCTCCATCGCCACCGGCGTACGCAGCGTCAACTCGATCGCCGGCAGCCCGCCTTCCAGCAGCGCGGCACTGACCGCGCGCGCCTGGTCGAGCGTATGCACGGTCACCACCGGCAGGATGCCGGCGGCAAGCAGCAGGGATTCGGCGCGTTTCTGGTGTTCGGCGATGCTCATGTGTTCTTTCTCTCTTCTCAATGACTGAAGCGCAAAAAGCGCCGAAATGTGTCGGGAGGCAGCGGTTGGCCCTGATCAGGACCGTCAAGCGGCATGGGCCCGACGCATGCGTCGGGCGGGTTGGGCAGGACGCCCAACCCTGGCCTTGCTGTGTACGCAGGATCGCGTACACGCGCAAGCCGCTTGCGAGCCCCCATGGATGGGTTTACGGCGTGTCCTGATCAGGGCCAACCGCTGCCTCGGCCAGGACAACCAACCGCTGCGTTTGCTTCAGGCGTCCTTCGCCTCATGCGGCGCATCCGCCGCCGCCGCATCACGACCCAGATCGTACTCGGCGTCGTAATTCCAGATATCGCCCTCGGCCGTCGCCGGCCCGCACGAAATCGAAATCGCGCCCTGGTCGGCCGGACCCACCACGCGCCGGTTCAGCGCGAACAGATTGCGGCCCAGATCGTTCGCCGCCGGTGCGGTGTTGGGTGCCGGCGCGCGCGCGGCGAATTCCGCCGCATCCACCAGCAACTCCAGCGTGCCGGCTTCACCATCCAGGCGGATGATGTCGCCCTCGCGCACCCGCGCCAGCGGACCACCGCGCGAGGCTTCCGGGGTCATGTGGATGGCCGCCGGGAACTTGCCCGATGCGCCCGACAGACGACCATCGGTCACCAGCGCCACCCGCCGTCCCTGGTTCTGCAGCAGCCCCAGCAGCGGCGCCAGCGAATGCAGCTCGGGCATGCCATTGGCACGCGGCCCCTGGTAACGCACCACCGCAACGAAATCGTGCGGCAGCACGCCGGCCGCATGCAGCTTGTTGAGTACCTGCGGCGCATCGACCACCACGGCCGGTGCCTCGATCGTGCGGAACTCCGGCTTTACCGCCGACAGCTTGATCAGCGAACGGCCCAGGTTGCCGCGCAGCAGGCGCAGACCGCCCTGGGCTTCAAACGGCTCGGCCACGCCACGCACCACGCCGGGGTCGGCGCTTTCGCGCACACCGTCGACGTAGGTCAGCGTGCCATCGCGCAGCGCCGGCTCCTGGCCGTACTGGCGCATCCCGCCTTCGGCCACGGTCTGTAGGTCGGCGTGCATCAGCCCGGCGTCCATCAGTTCGCGGAACACGAACGCGGTGCCGCCGGCGGCGGCGAAACGGTTCACGTCGGCCTCGCCGTTGGGGTACACGCGTGCCAGCAGCGGCACCAGCTGCGACAGCTGGTCCATGTCGTCCCAGGTCAGCACGATGCCGGCCGCGCGTGCCACCGCGATCCAGTGGATGGTGTGGTTGGTCGAACCGCCGGTGGCCATCAGCGTCACCACCGCGTTGACGATCGCGCGCTCGTCGATCAGGCGGCCGAGGGGACGGAAGTCATCGCCCAGTGCACTGATTTCCAACGCGCGCTCACCGGCGCGACGGGTCAGCGCATCGCGCAGCGGTGTATCCGGATTGACGAACGACGCGCCCGGCAACTGCACGCCCATCGCCTCGAGCAGGGTCTGGTTGGAGTTGGCGGTGCCGTAGAAGGTGCAGGTGCCCGCGCCGTGATACGAGCCGGCTTCGGCTTCCAGCAGTTCTTCGCGGCTGGCCAGGCCGGCCGCGTAGCGCTCGCGCACTTCGGCCTTCTGCTTGTTCGGGATGCCCGGGGTCATCGGGCCGGCCGGCAGGAAGATCGCCGGCAGGTGGCCGAACGCCAGCGCGCCGATCAGCAGGCCCGGCACGATCTTGTCGCACACGCCGAGGTAGACGCTGGCATCGAACATGTCGTGGCTCAGGCCGATCGCGGTGGACTGGGCGATCACATCGCGCGAGAACAGCGACAGCTCCATGCCGCCGCGGCCTTGGGTGACACCGTCGCACATCGCCGGCACGCCGCCGGCCACCTGCGCGGTGGCGCCCATGTCGCGCGCGGTCTGGCGCAGGATTTCCGGGTAGTGCTCGAACGGCTGGTGGGCCGAGAGCATGTCGTTGTAGGCAGTGATGATGCCCAGGTTCGGGGTGACCCCGCCGCGCAGGCGCGACTTGTCGGTCGGGCCGCAGGCGGCGAAGCCGTGGGCGAGGTTGCCGCAGCTCAGGCGCGAGCGGAACGGGCCGTCGCGCAGTGCGGCATCGATCCCGGCAAGGTACGCGGCGCGAGAGGCGACGCTGCGCTGGACGATGCGCTGGGTGATGGCATGGAGTTGGGGATGCAGGCTCATTGGCTACCGGCTATGAGAGGGCGAACGGAACAACACCGGGAGAGATCAGTCACACCAGTGGACGCGCAGTTTCGCGCCGTCGAGATCGATCGCGTTGAGGATGGGATACAGCTGCGGATTGTTGCTTTCCAGCGCCTGCTTGAGCACTTCCAGCTTCTGCTTGCCGCGTAGCAGCAGCAGGCGCTGGCGGCTCTGCTTCAAGCCGTGCGGGGTGAGCGTGATGCGCAACGGCCACTGATTGGCACCGGGGCAACCGGTGGCGTCCAGCGCGGCGTAGGGCAGGGTGCTTTCCAGTGCGCGGTTCAGGTCCTTGGAGCCGGGAAACAGCGAGGCGGTATGGCCGTCGTTGCCCATGCCGAGCACGCTCAGGCACGGTGTCTGGCTGTGCTGGGCCTGCAGGTTGGCGGTATACACGCACTCGGGCAGCGGCTTGCCGACCCGCACCAGCGGATCGAAATGCGCGCCTTCGGCACGCGCCAGGAAGCTTTCGCGGACCAGCCAGGCATTGCTGTCGCGATCCTGCGGCGACAGCCAGCGCTCATCGACCAGGCTCACTTCGACCCGGTCCCAGTGCACGTCCAGTTCGGCCAGCGCCTGGTAGACCGGGGCCGGCGTGGTGCCGCCGGACAGCAGCATGCGCGCGCGGCCGAAGGTGGTGATGTCCTGGTTGAGCGCCTGTGCCATTTCCGCGGCGATGGCTTCGATCCAACCATCGGCATCGCCGTGGCGGATCAGCGTGAAGCGGTCGGAGGTGTCCAGCGTATTCATGCGTTGATTCCTGGCAGGTCGCGCTCGACATCGGCGGCGTAGGCGGCCGAACCGAGCAGGCCGGCATGCGGGTGCATCACCGCCAGCGAGGGAACGCGGGCCATGATCGAAGAGAAGCGTCCCTTGTGTTCGAAGCGCTGGCGGAAGCCGGAATGCTGCAGGGAATCGAGCATCTTCGGGGTCAGGCCGCCGGTGAGGAACACGCCATCCCAGGCGCCCTGCATCAGCACCAGGTCGCCGGCGATGGCGCCGAACACCGCGCAGAACACATCCACCGTGCGCATCGCCTGCGGGTCGCCGTGCAGCGCACGGGCAGTGACGTCCACTGGCTGCAGCTGGCCCGGATCGATGTCGGCCATCTCGCAGACCGCGCGATGGATGTTGACCAGGCCGGGGCCGCAGATCAGGCGTTCGTTGGAGACGCGGCCGAACTGCTCGGAGAGGATTTCCAGGATGCGGATTTCTTCTGGCGTGCCGGGCGGGAAGCTGACATGGCCGCCCTCGGTTTCCAGCGGATAGCAGCGGCCGTGGCGCAGGATCAGCCCGCCCACGCCCAACCCGGTACCCGGGCCGATCACCGCGTAGTTGCGCGGCTGGCCCGGCTTGCCCGGCACCCACGCCGCACCGCCGACCTGGACCACGTCCTGCGGCTGCAGCAGCGAGATCGCCATCGCCTGCGCGGCGAAATCGTTGATCAGGTGCAGTTCGTCGAAGCCGAGCATCAGCGCGGTGCGGCTGCGCGAGATCACCCAGGGGTGGTTGGTGATGCGCGCCTCGTCGCCGTCCACGCGGCCGGCCACGGCGAACACGCCGCGTTTGGCCTGCGCGCCGACCTGTTCCAGATAGTGCTGCGCCGCCTCGCCCAGCGAGGGGAAATCAGCGACCGCGAATTCGCGGATGCTGTCCTGCTGCAGCGGTGCGTCCAGGCTGGTGTCGGCGAGGGCGAAGCGGGCGTTGGTGCCACCGATGTCGGCAACCAGGACCGGTTGGTTCTGCAGCGTCATGCGTTGCCGTCCTTGCGGTCGGCATCCACTTCGACAGGCAGGAAACCGGCGGCCTCGGCCGGGCCCCATTCGCCGGCCGGGTAGGGCTGCAGCGGCAGGTTGGCGGCCTTCCAGGCATCGCTGACGCTGTCGATCCACGCCCACGCGGCACGCACTTCGTCATCGCGCACGAACAGCGCATGGTTGCCGTTGAAAGCGTCCAGGAACAGGCGTTCGTAGGCGATGCGGCGATGCAGGCCGGTGGGGACGGACAGTTCCAGTTCCAGCGGATGCAGTTCCAGCGCGCCCCATTCCGGGCCGGCCAGCGAGCTCATCAGGCCCAGCTCGATGTTCTCCTGCGGCTGCAGCTGGAAGACGATGCGGTTGGGGGTGGCGTTGCGACGGTGCGGACGCTCGAACAGCCAGTGGGTGACCGGCTTGAGCGTGACCACCACGCGGGTGGTGCGCTCGGCCAGGCGCTTGCCGGTGACCAGGTGGAACGGCACGCCGGACCAGCGCCAGTTGTCGATGTGCGCGGTGACCCCGGCGAAGGTTTCCACGTCGCTGCCTTCCGGCGGCTGGTAGGCCTGGGCCGGCTGGCCGTTGATGGTGCCGGCGGTGTAGCGGCCGCGGACGCTGTCACGGGCGGCGTGCTTGGCATCGAGCGGGCGCAGGGCGCGCAGCACCTTGACCTTCTCGTCGCGGATGCGGTCGGCTTCCAGCGAGGCTGGCGGCTCCATCGCCACCAGGCACAGCAGCTGCAGGATGTGGCTCTGGACCATGTCGCGCAGCGCGCCGGAGCGGGCGTAGTAGGCATCGCGGCCATCCACGCCTTCGCTCTCGGCAACCAGGATGTGCACCGATTCGATGTAGTTGCGGTTCCATACCGCTTCCAGCAGCGTGTTGCCGAAGCGCAGCGCGATCAGGTTCTGCACCGCCGCCTTGCCCAGGTAGTGGTCCAGGCGGAACACGCGGTCTTCGTCGATCCACTGGCCGATGGTGGAGATGATCTCCTCGGCGCTGGCGCTGTCGCTGCCGATCGGCTTTTCCAGCATCAACCGGTGCGGCGCGGCCAGGGCGCCGCCCTTGGCCAGGCCTTCGCAGGTGGAGATGTACAGGCCCGGCGGGATGGCCAGGTAGCTCACGCAGTGACGGTCGACCAGGTCGCTGACCGACTCGGCCACCGAGTCCGGGTTGCGCAGGTCCACCGAGCGGTAGTCGATGCGCATCAGCAGCGAGTGGATGTCTTCCTGGCTGGCCATCGGCATGGCCTGCTGCAGCCGCGGCCGCAGGATTTCGCGGAATCCGTCGGTATCGTGCGGGGACAGGGCCAGCGCACGGATCTTGAAATCTTCCGCCAGCAGGCCGTCGCCCAGCAGGCGCAACAGGGAGGGGAACAGGTAGCGCTGGGCCAAGTCGCCAGTGGCGCCGAACAGGAAGAGGGTGTCGTGCATCGCTCGAGTTTCAGATCCGGGTGACATCGTTGTCAATCGCTTCTCGTCTATGTTCTCGGGGGTCTCGCCGGGCGTGATGTCCGATGTTGCAGAGGCAACATGAACAGGCACGCGCCTGCGCATCATGGGGCATGTTGCGGGCGGATCGGGCGACTGTGGGCTCGCCGATGCGTCGCGGTCATGACCGACCAACGGATACTGCCACGTGAAAACGTTTACATGGCAGAATGAGCAGACTGTATTCGATTGCAGTGGTCGCCGTCATGCGGCACCACGCCATCGAC
>NZ_JBFULB010000218.1:0-6738 GCF_056400545.1 Stenotrophomonas sp. P5_A8
CCGCATCGCCTGCGAAGTCCTGCACGGTGGGACGCCGACGGTCGCTCGGCAGCTCCAGCAGGGCTGGCGCATCGGCTCCAGCAGGGCTGGCGCATCGGCCAGCTTCGTGTGCCAATAGCCTGCCTGGTCTGCCAGCGCATCATTGGAGAGCCATTGCCGCTGCCAGTGGGCGTAGTCGGCATACTGGATGGGCAGGTCGGGAAGTTCAGCCGGCACGCCGTGTAGGAAGCCGGCATACAGTGCTTGCAGTTCGCGCATCAGCACCATGCTCGACCAGCCGTCCGAGACAATGTGATGCATGTTCAGCGCCAACACATGACGCTGCGTGCCGAGCTGGATCAAGCGAGCGCGGGCGAGCGGGCCTTGAGTCAGATCGAAAGGTGTGGTCGCCTCGAATTCGAGCAATATCGGAAGGATCGCTGCGGCCTCTGCCGCATCGCCCAGAGCATCGAAGGCGAATGGGAAGCTGAGCCCGGCCGGACCGATCTGCTGCATCGGTGTGCCGTCTACGGCAACAAACGAGGTGCGCAGTGATGCGTGTCGCTCCACCAGCGCATCCAGCGCGTTGCGCAGCGCAGCTACGTCCAGCGGCCCCTCCAGTTCCAGCGCCAGCGGCATGTTGTAGGCCGCGCTCGCGCCTTGCATCTGGGTGAGGAACCAGAGCCGCTGCTGGTTGAACGAGAGGGGGACGTCTGCACCCTGCTGGCGCTCGGTGGCAATGATCGCAGGAATGCTCGGGCGCTGTGCACGCGAGACGCTGTCGGCCAGTTCGGCGATGGAAGGAGCGGAGAACACGGACGTCAGGTTGACCTCCGCTTCGAAGCGTTCGCGCAGCAGCGWCAGCATGCGCACGGCCAGCAGGGAATGCCCGCCAAGCTCGAAGAAGTTGTCATGGCGACCGACCTTCTCCACGCCCAGGACTTCACTCCAGATCCGTGCCAGCTCGGTTTCGATCTCGCCGATCGGCGCCTGGTACGGCCGGCTGAGGTAGGCCTCGCCATCCGGTGCCGGCAGTGCCTTGCGGTCCTGTTTGCCGTTGGATGTCACCGGCATCTCGTCCATTTTCACGTAGGCAGYCGGCACCATGTACTCGGGTAGCTTGCCGCCCAGGTGGGTCAGCAGGCGTTCGGTGGATACGTCTGCGTCGTGGGTGGTGGTGTAGTAGGCGACCAGACGGTGGTCGCCAGGCACGTCTTCGCGGACCATGACGATGGCATCGCGGACGCCCGGGAAGTGCAGCAGCTGGGCCTCGATTTCGCCCAGCTCGATGCGGAAGCCACGAACCTTGACCTGGAAGTCGTTGCGGCCAATGAACTCGATGTCGCCGTTGGAGAAGAAGCGGGCCAGGTCACCGGTGCAGTAGAGCGGTCCGGGAATGTCCGGCCAGGGCGAGGAGACGAATCGCTCGGCGGTCAGTTGCGGGTCGGTATAGCCCTCGGCCAAGCAGGGACCGGCGATGTACAGGTTGCCGATGACGCCGACCGGGACCGGCTGCAGGTGGGCATCAAGCACATAGTAGCGGGCGTTCTGGATCGGGCGGCCGTAGGGGATGCTGCGCCAGTCGCCGCTGACCTGGTGAACTTCGAAGTGGTTGGACCAGATGGTCGCTTCGGTGGCACCGCCCAGGGAAATGAAGCGGGCATTGGGGAAGGCATCGGCCATGGCGCCGGGCAGCGACAGTGGGATCCAGTCACCACTGTTGAAGATCAGGCGCAGCGAGGGATTCTGCCGGGGTATCTGCTGCAGGAACGGCACCAGCAGCTGCAGGGCGGCCGGGGCCGAATCCCAGAAGGTCACGCGCGGATCGAGCACAGCCTCGGCCAAGCGCTGCGGATCGGCCAACTGGTCAGTGCTGGCCATCTGGATGGTGGCACCGGCGGCCAGGATGCCGAAGATGTCGTAGACGGACAGGTCAAAGCTGATCGAGGTGATGAACAGCAGGCAGTCGTTGTGATCGACCTGGTAGGTCCGGTTGACCCAATGGATCAGGTTGATGACCGGAGCATGGGCAACTTTGATGCCCTTGGGCTTACCCGTGGAACCGGAGGTATAGATGATGTAGGCCAGGTCACGGCTGCCCAGGCCAAGCAGGGCCGGTGGCAGGTTGGTGGCCTCCTGGTTTGCCCAGGCCTGTGCATCGGCCTGCAGGTCCACCACGACCGGCAACACGGGCAGGCCGGCAAAGGTACTACGCAGCTTGTCGCGGGTAGCTGCATGGAYCATCGCCACCTGCGGGCGTGCATCGGCCAGCATCGAAACAAGCCGGTCGACAGGATAGCTTGCATCCAGCGGCACATAGGCACCGCCGGCCTTGAGGATGGCGACCAGGCCGATGACCATTTCCGGCGAACGGTCCACGCAGATGGCAACCTGCACGCCGGGGGCGACACCTTGATCACGCAGATGCCTGGCCAGGCGATTGGCCTGCTCATTGAGCTGGCGATAGCTGAGGGTATGTTCCTGGAAGCGCAGCGCGATGGCATCCGGGGACTCGGCGGCACGGGCCTCAAACAGCTCATGRATGCAGCGCTTGGCCGGGTATGGYGTGGCGGTGGCATTCCAGTCGACCAGAATCTTGTRCCGTTCCTCGGCTGGCAGCACGCCGAGCGTCTGCAGGTTGCTGTCCGGCTCTTGTTCCAAGGCCTGGATCAGCGATTCCAACGCGGTGCGTACCATGTTGCAGACCAGATCGGGATCTACTGCCGGCAGGACCTGGATGGAGGTCAGGAAATCCTCTTCGATGTCGTCAACATTGAGCACAAGCGGATAGTTGGTGCGTTCCTCGCTGACCAGCTCCTCGACCTGGGTGGAGGTCATGCCATCGATGGGATTTCCGGCCTCATTCATGGCGTGGCGGTAGTTGAGAATGGCGGTAAACAGCGGAGCTGGTGCGGCTACACCGCTGCAACGCTGGGCCAGAGCAAGGGAGGCATGCTCATGGGACATGAGCTCGGTCAGTCGTCGATGGGTGGCGCGGACGCCCTCGGTGGCACCCACGCCTTCCACCTTTACCAGGATGGGGAGGGTGTTGATGAACGGGCCGAAGATGCGGTCGGCCGATTCGTCCAGAGACATGCGACCGAACAACACGGTGCCAAAGACTGCATCGGGCCGGCCGGCCGTGCGCGCGACGACCTGCGCCCACGCTACGTGGAACAGGCTGGCCGCACTGACCCCCAATTGTTTGGCCTTGCGTCTGATGTGCCGGGACAGGCCGATGGGCAGGCGCCGCCTGGCTTCGACGACGTGGGCTCCATCGCCATGTACGTTGAGTAGATTGAACGGTGCGGTCGCCTCCGTGACGTCGCGCAGCATACTGCGGAAGAAGGCCTCATCATCGGCATTGCTGCCTTCATGTCGCGCACGTGCGACCACGTGCTTGAACGGCAGGGGCGATGGGAGCGCGGCTGCGCCGCCGTGAAGTATGGCCATGACCTCATGATTGAGCAGCTGTGCCGTGGTGACATCGTCGATAAGGTGGTGGACCATCCGGATCGCGAGCCACTGTCCGCTGGCGGCATCATGCGCGGCGTAGACTCGCATCAACGGCGCACTCTGGAGGTCGAGTCGGTAGTGGCGGGGGTCGACGTGGCCAACCAACTGTTCTGCGACGTCGCCAAYGGCAGCGTCGAACGTCAGGACCTGTAGGGAGAGCGGTGCCTGGCGCCAGACCACCTGCAACGGCGAGGTCAGCCCTTCCCAGACCACGCTGGTCCGGCAGATGTCGTGGCGCGCGATCACCGCGTTCAATGCCTCAACGTAGGCGTCCAGTGCCTGCTTTTCACCGAACCGCACAAGGCTCCACATCAGGTAGGGATCGCTCTGCGTTTCCATCAGGTGATGGAACAGGATGCCCTCCTGCAGGTGGGTTAGAGGATAGATGTCCTTGATATTGGACATGCCCCCTTCGACAGCCTCGGCGATATGATCGATGTCTTCCTGGCTCAGTGCCGCCAGCGGGACCATTTCTGGTGTGATCCGGGACGTTCCCTCCGGAACCGCCGGGGGCACCACATTCGTCCGCGTGGTGCGCTCGCCCTGCACCGCCTCGGCCAGCTGCATCAGCACCGGGGCCTTGAAGATGGTGAGTACGTTGGCATGAAGGTTGGACTGCTTCATCCGCTCCAGCATGCGCACCGCCAACAGCGAGTGACCGCCAAGCTCGAAGAAGTTGTCGTTGCGTCCGATGGTACCCACGCCCAGGACCTCACTCCAGATCTGCGCCAGCTCGTTTTCGACCCTGCCGACCGGCGCCACGTATGGCTTGCTCACGTAGGTCTCCCGGTCGGGTGCCGGCAGTACTGCACGGTCCAGTTTGCCGTTGCTGGTGACTGGCATCCCCTCCATCTTGATATACGCTGCCGGGACCATATGCTCGGGCAGTGCCGCGGCCAGTCGTGACGTCAGCATTTCTGCAGACGGAACGGCGCCGGCATCGGTGGTGTAGTAAGCGACCAGCCGCTTGT
Organism: Stenotrophomonas sp. P5_A8; assembly: GCF_056400545.1. Classification (NCBI taxonomy): domain Bacteria; kingdom Pseudomonadati; phylum Pseudomonadota; class Gammaproteobacteria; order Lysobacterales; family Lysobacteraceae; genus Stenotrophomonas; species Stenotrophomonas sp. P5_A8. The sequence continues at coordinate 4,467 of NZ_JBFULB010000218.1, forward strand.
CACCGGGCATATCTTCGCGGACGAGCGCGATCGCTTCGCGGATGCCTGGGCATGCCGCCAACTGTGCTTCGATTTCGCCCAGCTCGATGCGGAAGCCGCGCAGCTTCACCTGGAAGTCATTTCGGCCTATGTACTCGATGTCGCCGTTGGCCAGGAAGCGAGCCAGGTCGCCGGTCCGGTACAGCCGGTCGTTCTGAACGAACGGATTGGCGATGAACTTGTCCGCCGTCAGCTCTTGGCGATTGAGGTAGCCACGCGCCAGGCCGACGCCGCTCAGATGCAGCTCGCCAACCACGCCGATCGGGGTTGGGGTACCTGCCGGGTCCAGGATGTAGGCTCGCGTGTTGTCGATCGGCCGGCCGATGGTGACGGGCTGGTCTTCCTCGAAAGGCCGCGGGCAGGTCCAAGCGGTGACGTCGACAGTTGCTTCCGTCGGCCCGTACAGGTTGTGCAGTCGGGTCGTCTCCAGCCGCTCCATGAAGCGGCGGGCCAGCATGGCTGGAAGTGCCTCGCCGCTGCAGAAAACGTCCTTCAGGGAGGTGCAGCCGGCGCTGCCCTCGTGGTCGACGAAGGCCTGCAACATAGATGGAACAAAGTGGACAATTGTGATCTGCTGGTCATTCATCAGGCCAACTAGGTAGTCCGGATCCTTGTGTCCATTCGGGCGTGCCAGCACAAGGCAGGCACCGGCAGACAGTGAACCGAAGAGTTCCCAGACCGATACGTCGAAGGTGATCGGGGTCTTTTGCAGGATTGTGCTGTGGCTGTCAAACCCGTAGGTCTTCTGCATCCACACCAGCCGATTGACCAAGGAATGATGCTCGATCATTACCCCCTTGGGTCTGCCGGTGGAGCCGGAGGTGTAGATGACGTAGGCCAGGTCTCGGCTGCCCAGCCCGAGCATCGCTGGCGCCAGGTTGGTGGCGTCCTGCGTTTTCCAGGTATGGGCATCAACCAGCAGGTCGATCACCGCTGGAGGTGCCGCAAGAGCGTCCAGTGCCGCCTGCAGCGGTGCCTGCGAAGAGGCATGGGTCAATACAACCGGAGGCGCCGCATCGTCCAGCATGAAGGCCAGGCGATCGGTGGGATAGGCGGGATCCAACGGCAGGTAGGCACCACCGGCCTTGAGGATGGCCAGCAGGCCGACCATCATTTCGATGGATCGATCCACACAGATGGCGACCTTTACCCCTGGCCCCACGCCCTGTTCGCGGAGGTGCCTGGCCAAGCGGTTGGCATGCTCGTTGAGTTCACGATAGGTGAGCGAGTGCTCCTCGAAACGCAGTGCCGTAGCATCCGGTTGCCACTCTACCTGCGCTTCAAACAGCTCATGAACGCAGCGTTCGGCCGGATAGGGCGTCGCGGTCGCATTCCAGTCGACCAGGATCTTGTTGCGCTCGGCGTCGGGTAGCAGCGGCAGGCTATCGACAGCCTGGGTGCTGTCGGCGACCATCGCCGACAGGATCGTCTGCAGATACGCACCGAAACGCTCGATGGTGTTGCGATCGAACAAGGCGGTGGCGTAGTTCAGTGAACCGACCAGACCATCGGGGCTCTCACCCAGGTTCAGGGTCAGGTCGAATTTGGCGAAGGATGTGGTGGCATCCAGCACCCGCGCAGTGATATCGGCCAGCGCCAGGTCACTGTGTTCCGTATCCTGCCAGGCCAGCATGACCTGGAATATTGGCGTGTGGGCTAGGCTGCGCGCCGGGCGCACGATTTCCACAATCTGTTCGAAAGGTAGATCCTGGTGATGCTGGGCGCTCAGCGCGGTCTCACGCACTCGCGTGAGCAGATCGGCGACACTGAGTGGGCCGTAGGTGTCGATGCGCAGAGCCAAGGTGTTGACGAAGAAGCCGATCAGCCCCTCCAGCTCCAGTCGCGGTCGATTGGCGGTGGGCGTGCCAATGACCAGGTCGGTTTGCCCGGACAGGCGAGACAACAGCACGGACCAGGCGGAAAGCACGGTCATGTAGAGGGTAACGCCGCATTGTTGGCTCAGCGCCTTCAGGCGTGCGGTCAAGGCGGCATCGATCACCAGGGGCACCGCATCGCCTGCGAAGTCCTGCACGGTGGGACGCCGACGGTCGCTCGGCAGCTCCAGCAGGGCTGGCGCATCGGCCAGCTTCGTGTGCCAATAGCCTGCCTGGTCTGCCAGCGCATCATTGGAGAGCCATTGCCGCTGCCAGTGGGCGTAGTCGGCATACTGGATGGGCAGGTCGGGAAGTTCAGCCGGCACGCCGTGTAGGAAGCCGGCATACAGTGCTTGCAG
>NZ_JBFULB010000219.1:0-6726 GCF_056400545.1 Stenotrophomonas sp. P5_A8
GAGATCCCACTGTTCGTACGGTTCCACGTAGTACGGATTGCGGCTGGCACCCTGGTTGGCGAGGATCAGGTACTGGTCACGCCAGTTCCACGCCAACCGCACCGACCAACCGTATTTTTCGTACATTAGCACGGCGTTTGCGGTGTCACTGAGGCCCGTCAGCGCGAACTGGTCGATGCCCGGATCGCCCCCGTTGTTGTAGCCCACATCGCCCTTCACCAGGGTGTAATTGGCGAGGACGCCAAACCCGGTATCACCGAAGAAGTACTGCCCGCCCAGCTCCCAGCCGTGCAGCTTGGCCTGGTTCTGATTGATGGGACGGTTGACGTTGAACTGGTACAGCGGGTCGCCGGCCTGCCCATACAGATCGTAGGCCGCTTCGGTCGCCAGGACCTGCGCGTCGGTACCCGTATAGGCGCCCAACCCGGCCGGGTTGTTGCGCAGCAGCGCCAGCGCGGTGAACAGGGCCGTGTCATTGGCCGAGCAGGCCGCCGCATTGGCCGCACCGACCTGGGTGATACAGGCGCCGCTGTTGAGGAATGCCAATGCCGCCTGCGCATCCGGACCGGAGGTGGGATCCCTCAACCCGTAGAGATTTTCCTGCACGATGGTGTTGCCGACGAAGTTGTTGACCGACTTGTTCCAGTACGTCAACGACACATAGCTCGCATCAGCGAAGTACCACTCCAGCGCCAGGTCGAGGTTGTCCGACTCCAGCGGCTTCAACTGCGGGTTCTGGGCGGTGCCGCTGGCCCGCGAAGAGGGATCGATCAGCACCGAGCCAGACGGTTGCTGTGCGGTCGGGCCTGCGTAGAGGTTGCCGATCGGCGCGCGCGCGATGCTCTTGCCGAACGAGACGCGCGCCTTCAGGTCGTCCATGAGGTCGATGCTGAAGTCGAGGTTGGGCAGGAGGTAGCTGTAGCTGTTCTTCTCGGTGAACGGCTGCTGCTCGTCGGACAACACCACGCGGAAGTCGTTGTTGGACTGCCACTCGATGGCCTCCGGGATGGCGATGACCGACGTCGACACCACATCGGTTGTTTCATAGCGCACGCCCAGACGGGTATTGGTGCGCAGGCCGCCCAGCTCGCCGTCCAGCTCGACCTGGAAATAGGCCGATTTGGTCTTCTCCTCCACGAGGTTGTCGGCGGCGCGCTGCGGGCTCACGCCGAGGTTGGCACCATAGTTGTCCGCCGCCCACTGCGCCAGGCGGCCAGCATCGCCGCGCCAGGCGGTGAAGCTGTTGGCGTTGTAGTCGTTGAACAATCCGACGATGTTGACCGGCTGCAGCAGGTCCATCAGCCCGTTGGCAACATCCCCGTCCACGTTGGTCACGCCCCAGTCGCCCAGGGTGTTGTAGTTCTCCGCTGCCTGGATGCGGTGGGTGGTCTGCTTGCTCGAGTCCACGCCAAACTGGAAGCGCCCCTTGTCAAAGCTCCACTCACCGTCGATGCGACCCTGCTTGATCTCGCTGACCTGGGTCTGCGAATTGATGCGCAGCACCTGCGAACCGATCTCGCCCGGCGCAAAGCCCGGATTGACCACACCGTTGGTTTTGGCAATGGCATCGGCCGTGCTCGGGTACCAGACCTGGGTACCCACCGGCAGACCATTGTTGAAGTTCATTTCCTGCACCCACGAGCCACCGCAATGCGGCCCGGTGGTGCAGTTGTTGGTGCCGGCAATGCTGCTGAAGATGGATCCGCCCCCGGTGAGCGGATCGTTCGGCCGGCTTTCGTTCTTTGAATCGTGCGCGTCGAAGGTCAGCTTGAAGCGGTCGGTGACGTTCCACAGTGCATTGAAGCCGAGCGATCCCAGCTTGTACTTCTGCATGCTGCGCTGCTGTTCAAGCCCGAAATCCTTGGTCCCTGCGATTTCGCGGATATAGATCGGCGTAGCCACCGCACCGCTGGTGTCGAACGTTACATCGGTGTAGTTGCTGTTCTGCAGCCACATGCCCTGTTCGCCACGATTCTCGGTGATCTCGTTGGTCGAATAGGTGTAGTCCAGGGTCAGGGTCACCGCGTCGGTCGGCGCGAACTGCAGCACCGCCTGGCCATTGATGCGCTCACGTTCGAACTCGGAGAACGCATAGCGCAGGTCGTTGGGACGTCCGTACAGCGCACCGATCGCCGGCGCGTTGACCACGGTCGGGTTGCCGGGCATCGTGCCGGTCCACGGTTGCACGTTCCAGTAGTTGTCGGTGGCCTGCACCGAGCCACCCTTGCGTTTCTGGTAGCTTGCGCTCACCCCGACACCGAAGGTCTTCTCCGGGTTGCTGTAGCTGAAGATGCCGGACAGTTCCGGTGTCAGATCGTTGCCGAACGGCTGACTCTCGTCGGAGACGACCTTTGCACCGGCACTGGCCACGGTGCCCGCGTGGTCGAACGGCCGTGCGGTGAGGATGTTGATGGTGGCACCGATACCCCCGCTGGGGACATTGGCCTGGCTGGTCTTGTAGACCTCGATGCCATTGATGGCTTCAGCGGCCAACTGGGCGAAGTTGAAGGCACGCGTACCCCCATCGACACCGCCGATGGCGACCTGTCCGGAGGCACCGAACGCATCCGCGCCGGGCATCTGGCGGCCGTTGAGCGTCACCATGTTGAACTGGGGGCCAAAGCCGCGTGCCGTGACCTGCGCACCTTCACCATCACGGCGTTCGATGGAGATGCCGGTGATGCGTTGCAGCGATTCGGCCAGGTTGGTATCGGGGAACTTGCCGATATCCTCGGCGCTGATCGCATCCACTACGCCGGCCGAGTCCCGTTTGATGTCCATCGCCTGGCTGAGGCTGTTGCGGATGCCAGTGACCTGCACGGCATCCAGCTCGGTCGGGTTGGGCTGGGCCTGGCGTTGGGGTTGGACGACCGGTGCCGGCGTTGACGCGTCTTGTGCGAATGCGGGATTGATGACCAGAACGCCGCCTACAAACGTAAACATGGCCCTGGAGGTGAACTTCGCCAGCGTCCGGCTCATGAACGAGCCCTCCGGTCTGGCGTACGACGGAACGTAGAAGCGCTCATGACTCTCCCCTCTGACATACGATCGAATGGATGTACCGCCCCTCCTGGGGGCACGTACGGGCGATGCCCGTCTTCCACACCGACATCGCAGCGCGCTGTGCGCTTGCTGCGACTCAAACTCGCTTTCAGGCTTGCCAGAACAGCCGCGTGGTAAAGGGGGGGGCACCCGCTGGCCTTACACCGGCTCAGTGGTAGCGCTACCATCACGTCACGGGCGCAGACTAATCATCCAGGGTTGCGCTTGTCATCATGCAGCGCAGCAAAGGAACCCAYTTCTTGAAAAGCAGCCATAAAGTGGTCCGCCGCAAGGCCAGCGCCATCACCATGGATGACGTCGCGGCGCATGCCGGCGTATCTGCCATGACCGTTTCCCGCGTCATCCACGGCCATGCAGGCGTGCGCGAAGACAACCGCGCGCGCGTCATGCGAAGCGTGCGCGACCTGGACTACCGGCCCAACCTGGCCGCAAGCGCGCTGGCCGCGGCGCAACACACCTGCATTGCGCTGATCTACACCAATCCCAGCTCCAGCTACCTGCGCGAACTGCTGGTGGGCGCGCTGCGTGGCTCCACCCGTGCAGCGGCGCAGCTGGTGATCGCCGCGTGGGACGAGCTCGGTGCCAAGGCACGTCGCGAGGCGGCAAGGCGGCTCTCCGGCAGCGTGGCGGGTGTGATTCTTCCGCCACCGCTGTGTGAATCGAAGGCCATCGTCGACGAATTCGTCACCGCCGGCGTTGCCGTGGTGTCCATCGCGTCCAGCCACTTCAGCGACAGGATCTCCTGCGTGCGCATCGATGACCGCCAGGCAAGCCACGACATGGTGTCGCATCTGATCGCCCACGGACATACCCGCATCGGCTACATCACGGGCGATCCGAACCAGACCGCCAGTGCCCATCGCTGGCAGGGCTACCGGGATGCGCTGTCCGACGCCGGCCTCCACTACGACGACGCACTCGTCCAGCCAGGGTACTTCACCTACCGCTCCGGACTGGAGGCAGCCGACCGGTTGTTGACCCTGTCCCAGCCGCCCAGCGCGATCTTCGCCAGCAACGATGACATGGCCTCGGCGGTTGTTTCAGTGGCGCATCGTCGCGGCCTGGAGGTGCCGGGTGATCTTTCGGTGGTGGGGTTCGACGACACCTTCGCGTCGACAATGGTGTGGCCCGAACTCACCACCATCCATCAACCGGTAGCAGAGATGGCCGACACCGCCATCGACATCCTGCTCCGCGAGATCCGCCGCCCACCCTCCCCCGCAGGCGGCACCGTCAACCATGTGCTGGCGCACCGGCTGATCACGCGCGCGTCCGTATCGAGGCCATTGGGAAGTAAATTCGCACTCCCTCAGTACCTTTCCCAGCCTCAACGGTAGCGCCACGCGCCTCATGTAGATGGCCTCATTTGCTGGGATGTCTTCGCCACGCGCCTGCAGGACGGCGCGCCTCTGATGGCGCACGGTTGATCCACTTCGTCATCATCGCATCGCCGCCGTCCTGGCGCCGCCGCAGCCTCTCGGCCCGGCGCAAAGCAACCGCGACCGCCTCGGAACGGACGCCGGCCAGCAGCCAAGGCCAGCACCGCCTGCCCGCCAGCCGCACCATTCGCGGCCCCGATATCGTCAATTCCACCGCATTCGGGCCTATCGGCGCATCGCCGCCGCATTACCCGTCGTTTGCGCCGATTCCTGCCGCCGCATCGTTCCTAGCATGCCCTGAAGCTGACCGTCCCAGGTCAAGCGCCAACACAGGGTGTCCGCATGCTGACCATCACTCCCGACGACATCATCGGATGGACCGTCCGTATCGACCCGCCGGTCGCGGATCTGGTCATGAACAATATCCAGGTCGGCGCCGGCGGCGAGGCGCTGCCTTGGAACACCTACGGACTGGAGATCGAGTTCAGCACGCACGACAGTGCGATATTCGCCTTCACTCACGTGGTGGCCGCAACGCTGCAGCCTGGCGACGCGCAGCCGTGGCGGACCGATGCAGACCCGCTCGCCCTCGGCAACGATCTGCGCAAGGTGGATCTCGCAGAGCCCGGCCCTTGGCGGATCGAGTCCGATTCGGATCACACCTTCGAGCTGGTCAGCCCTCCCCTGCGCTTTGACACCCTCCGGAACGCCTACCGGTTCAAGGCCGAACTGGCCAAGATCCTGACCGAGTCGGTGGCCGTTCGAGCACCGCAGGACGACGGCGACATGGAGGAGGACGACGCCATTGTCGCCACCACGTTCGCTGACTGGCAGCAACGCTTCACCCCCCAGCTGCGCGGGCTTCTCATCCGGGCGGTGCGTGATGGGCACCTGCGCCTTACACCCCGTGCCGACGATGGCGTGCCGCTGGCACCGGCCACCTGCACCTGTGCAGCGTGGGGCGACGTCGGCAATGCCATCAACGTCTACAACGTTGATGACGGCATCAACATTCCTGCCGCCCGTTACCGCCATCAGCTGCGGCAGCACGACTGGGGCGGCTACACACCTGCCGTCATCCTCGCCAAGTACAGCAAGTTCTGGTCCAGCGGCTTCTCCTCGCAGATGAATCTGCCGATGACCTTGTGCGGCTACTTCCTTTACATGCTGCGCAAGACCTGCATGCCCGACTACGACGCGCTGTTCGACGGCAACGATGAGACCCGGCGACTGCGAGGCGAGCGCCACAACCGCAAGCTGGGCCTTTGGTACTGGCGACACGTGCTGCTGCGTGCCTGCTGCAGTTACATCCTCAACGTGCGCGGCCTGGACCGAGCCCATGCGCTGGATGCCGATCAGTTGCCCAAGTGCGCCCTGCTCCACGTGGTGGCCAGCAAGGTCCTGACCGGTGCCATGGCGTGCCTGAGCGAGCCGTTGCAGCTGCAGATGCAACGCGAGGCCTGGAATGCCAGTTCCACCCAGGCCATCGACGCCGATCAGGGCGAGACGTTGAGCGGCCACGCGCGCGACTGGGCGCCCTACCACAGCGCGCTTAAAGACCTCACCGGGCTCTGGTTGAAGGCGTCGTTGATGGACGTGTTGCAGACCCAGGACATGGCGCTCTACCGGTGGGCAGTACTGAACCTGCCGACCGTATTGCGCGAACGTTGGATATGGGACTACGCGCTGGAAGACTGGACGATTCTGGAGCGGCTGGAGCCGCTTCGCAAAAATCTCGAGTGGAACGATCTGGACTTTTTCAATCGCCACAGCAAGCGCGCCGAATTGTGCAACCGCGTGCAGCAGGTGGCCGAAGCACTCGCAAACCATCTGGACGGCCTGAACCCGAACGGCCGGGTGCTTGATCCGCTGCCGCCCCGCAACCAACGGCGCTTCCTCGAACGCGACGGCGTACCGCCGTGGGAAGCCCGTTACGACACGATGTATGACCCCATCACCACCGACGCCGACGGCAACGCGCTGCAGTCGGCCCGTTACCTGGTTGAACACCGCAACAACTGAATGCGCCATGCCCATGCAGCCCGCCGGGTGGTCCGGCGGAGCGCCCATGCTGCCCACCCCGAGGAGAGTCGTGATGACACAAGCCTACGCTGCGGTACGTTCCGGAACGCAATGGTTGATCGCGCGCAAACGCGTCACCAATAGCTGGTGGAGCAGCATTGCCACGCCAGCATTGGTGGTGGAAGCTGCCGCCCTGCTGGCCGCTGCACTCACCTCGCCTGCCCGGGCGGACCTGACCGCCCAGGCGGGCACGCTACTGGTC
>NZ_JBFULB010000220.1:0-6692 GCF_056400545.1 Stenotrophomonas sp. P5_A8
GTGCCACAACGGCCGCGGGCGCGGCGGCGGCGACGACGGTGGCGGTTACGGCCGCGGGTGCAGCCGCCATTCCACTGCCCTGGGCCGCGCTGCCGGAGCCACTGTTCACCTCGGTGCCGGTCCCCGGATCACGCGGTACCGGCGGCACCGCCGCGGCCGGACGGAACGCCAGCATGCGCAGCACGGCCATTTCAAAGCCGGCGCGCGGGCTCGGCGCCAGATACAGGTCGCGACGGCCGCCCAGTGCCATCTGGTACCAGAGCTGCACCACTTCCGGGCGCAGGCGCTGGGCGAAAGCGGCGGCATCGATGCCTTCGCCGTCGGCCTGGGCACCCGGCACCAGCTGCTGCACCTGGATGCGGTGCAGGGCCTCGGCGAGCGCTTCGAGCACGCCACTCCAGTCCGGCGAGAACTCGGCCAGCGCGGCCACCACCTGCAACAGGCGTACGCCGTCACCGTCGGCCAGGGCCTCCAGCATGGCGGCCACCTGGGTGCGGTCGACCGTGCCCAGCATGGTGCGCACCACGTCCTCGCGCAGCGCCCCGCCGGCATAGGCGATGGCCTGGTCGAGCAGCGACAGGCCATCACGCAGGCTGCCGTCGGCGGCCTTGGCCAGCTGCACGATCGCCGTCGGGTCGGATTCGATCTCCTCGGCGGCCAGGATCCGGGTCATCTGGCCCTGGATCTGGTCCTCGTCCAACCGCTTCAGGTTGAACTGCAGGCAGCGCGACAGCACCGTCACCGGCAGCTTCTGCGGGTCGGTGGTGGCCAGCAGGAACTTCACATGCTCCGGCGGCTCTTCCAGCGTCTTCAGCAGCGCATTGAAGGCCGCCTTGGACAGCATGTGCACTTCGTCGATCAGGTAGACCTTGTACTTGCCGCGCGAGGGCATGTACTGGGCGTTCTCGATCACTTCGCGGACGTCGTCCACGCCGGTATTGGACGCGGCATCGATCTCGAGCAGGTCGATGTAACGACCCGAATCGATGTCCAAGCAGGCCGGGCACTGGCCGCACGGGTCGGCGCTGGTGCCCTGCTCGCAGTTCAGCGACTTGGCGAAAATACGCGCGATGGTGGTCTTACCGACCCCGCGGGTACCGGTAAACAGGAACGCATGGTGCACCCGGCCGCTGTCCAGCGCATTGCTGAGCGCACGGACCACGTGTTCCTGGCCCACCAGCTCGGCAAAACGCTTCGGACGCCACTTGCGGGCAAGGACGAGATAGGACATCAGGCCACCGTCTTCATCGGGACGTCCATTGTGCCACGCCTGTCCAGCCCCCCTGCCCTCCGTCTCGTGCCGCTTGTGCGATTGCAATTCCCCCGCTAGAATCTGCGCCCCTGCAGCGGGTTATCGCAGCAGGTCCGGAGAGGTGTCCGAGCGGTTGAAGGAGCACGCCTGGAAAGTGTGTAAGCGTCTAAACCGCGCTTCGGGGGTTCGAATCCCCCTCTCTCCGCCAGGTTCAGGAAGAAGCCGTCCTTCGGGGCGGCTTCTTCGTTTTCCGGCCGGCCTTGTCGCCACGGTCCGCCCCTGCGACCGTCCTTCATCCCAGCCAATGGGGAGCCTCGATCGTACGGCCTGAGTGCGCCCTACCCCGATGCTCTTTACGGACGCACAGCGCGCGCGGCTGGGTATCGCCCGGCGGGGATCACCGCCCATGGCACAGTAGCCTCCCCTACTCGCCCGCTGATGATTCCGTGTCCACCCTTCGCCTCTTCGCCACTCCCGATGCAAGCGCCTGTCTGGAGATATTCGACAGCAACGTGCCGTACTACTTCGGCGCCCACGAACGCAGGGACTTCTCCAACTACCTGCTGCAACGCGAGCGCGCGCAGGATTACCTCGTGGTGGAGCGTGCCGGCCGGATTGCTGCCTGCGGCGGGCTGATGCGGACCGATGAGGACACGGCTGCATTCTGCTGGGGCATGGTCGACAGCAGCCTGCACCGCCAGGGCCTGGGCAACATCCTGGCGCTGGCGCGCGTAGCGCAGGCACGTGCCCTCGGCGTGCGTCGCCTGACCCTGAGCACCAGCCAGCACACCCGGGGTTTCTACGCTGCACAGGGCTTCATCGTGACCGCGATCGTGCCCGATGGCCACGGTCCCGGCCTGGATGCGGTGCACATGGAACGCCCGTTAGGCCGCGCTGAGCGGCGCCACCACACACGCGTCAGCCACGCATGGTGTGGCTCTACCCGGGGTCAACTGCTCGACAGCTTCATCAGCACCAATCCGCTCACGATCAGCACCGCCGCGGCAATCCGCATTGCGCTGACGGTTTCGCCGAGGAAGGTGATGCCGATGACGAACGCGCCGACCGCGCCGATGCCGGTCCAGATCGTGTATGCCGTGCCCAGCGGCAACGTGCGCATCGCCAGTGACAACAGCCAGAAGCTGGCAATCATGGTGACCAGGGTGATGATCGACGGGGTGAGCTTGCTGAAGCCGTCGGACTGCTTCATCGCGAACGCCCAGACGATTTCCAGTACACCGGCTGCCAACAGATAGATCCAGGCCATACGGCCCTCCTTGATGGGGGCCAGGTCGTCCTGGACGTTGTTCCCGATGCGGGGGAGGTCGTTCCTCCTGTACCGGCCATTTTAGCGCCACGCCACGCCAATGGACGCCGGGCCGTGCTGTTGGCTACAGGCGATTCAGGCGAGTATCTGGCACTGCGTGCCGCGCATGCGCTAGAATGCGCGACTGCACTACGGGGGCACGCTCCTGCAGTACAGCTTCCCACGCCGAGCACCGATCCCTGATCGCCCCGCGTGCGGAACGTCTCTATGGTGGCCCCGTCGGCCCCTCGCGACGCTAGGTCGAAAATCCCGCCAGGGCCGGAAGGCAGCAACGGTATCGATCGACGCGGGCGCCGAGGCAAGCCGGCGGGGCCGCCACCTTTTCCGGCCCCGGTTTTCCTGTCGCGACGCTGCCGCTCAAGGCGCCGTTGGCGTGCCCTGGTGGAATACCACACGCCAGGCATCCTCGCGCAGACGCCAAAGCGAACTACGCAGCACCTCGCGCTGGCGCACGCCGTCGATCACATACCAGCTGCGATACCGCACCTGCGCCACGGTCGGGGCGAGCAGGCTCACGGCGTAGTCGTCAGACTCGATCTCCACTGCGGTCCGTTCGGCCGGGATGTCGACCAGCGCCGCGGCGCGCCCGTAACAAGTGCCTGAGCTGCCGATTTCACTGAAGTCCGCATCAAGCAGCGCCGCCAGGCGCGCCACATCGCTGCGGACGACCGGGTCATGCAGGGCGCGCTCGAGCGCTTCGAGATGGGCGGCAAGTGCGGCGGCGTTGGACGCGCGCGGCATGCTCAAGGCGGATCCTGGGCCAGCACGTGCATCGCCGTCGGCGTAGCCAGCGCCACGCATTCGCCCGGCAGCGCGACGCGATGCCCGCGCTGGCGCAACGCCTGTCCGTCGGCATGGCTGGCGTAGTGGTACAGCATCATTCGCGACTGCAACTCACGGCTGTACTCGCGCTCCAGATCATCCACCCCGGTATGCGAGGGATTGCCATGCAGGCCACAGTCGTGGGCGATCAGTTCGTTGTCGTCGGCATAGCGGGCCAGCATCTCCGGAATCGGGCGGGTATCGCCGCTCCAGGTGATCGCGCCCTTCAGGCGCAGGCCGTAGGCGGTTTCCGGCCAATGGTGACGCACCGGGAACACCTCCAGCCGCACACCGTCGTGCCAGAACGCATCGCCGACCACGATCAACTGGAAGGCGTCCCAGAAATTGGCGCCGCCCTCGGCCAGCACGTTCGGATAATCGGCCACCCGTTTATGCAGCAGCGGCACTACCGTGGCCGGCACATACAGGCGGATGCGACCGCGCCGTTGCGGCGAGAAAAAGGCATCGACGAACAACCGCTCGAAACCGGCCACATGGTCCAGGTGCACGTGGGTGACGAACAGCGCCTGCGGGACATGCCCGTACTGCGCCTGGAACGCGGTCAGACCCTCGCCACCGCAGTCGATGGTCAGMCACGGCCGGCCCTCGCGTTCGATCACCGCCATCGGCGAGCCGAGCTCGACGGCCGACGCATTGCCGACCCCCATGAAACGCAGCGCCCAGGACATCAGTACCCCCGGTTCCAGGCCAGGTCGTAGGCACGGCGCAGCCGTGCGTAATCTTTTTCCACATCGTCCTGGCTGCGCTCGCCGCGCAGCTTGATCAGCGAACGCAGCAGGCGCTTGAGGTTCTTTTCGCGCCAACGGGTGGCGGGAATACGCTGCACGCAACGGTCGAAATCGATCAGCCAGCCATGGCCGTTGGCATCGAACAGGATGTTGTGCGCGTTGAGGTCGGCATGGTCCAGGCCGGCGCGATGGAACCGCGCGATCAGCCGGCCGGTTTCCTCCCACGGTGCGCCCCGTCCGGCCACCAGCGCGCGGTCGGCAAGTGAGCGCACCCCTTCCAGCCGCTCCATCAGGATCGCGGCCCGGTAGCGCATGCCATCGCGCATGTAGAACGCGGCGATCGGCTGCGGCACCGGCAGTTTCAACGCGCGCAGTGCGCGCATCAGGCGGAATTCGGCGAAGCTGCGGGTGCGGTTGGCGCCGCGCCACAGGTACTGATCGCGGCTCAGCTTGGCCGCCATGCCGCCGCGCAGGTACAGCCGCAGCACGCATTGGCCGAAGGGCGCATCGACGAACCACGCACCGCCCCGGCCGCCGTCCCCGACCGGCCGCGCCCGCTCGGCCCAGTGGGCTGGCGAGAACAGACCGATCTCGGCTTGCCGCAGCCGTTCCCGGTCGAACAGAATGGAACCCATGCCGCGTCCATCACGGCAAGGCGTCAGCGCTTCAGTGGCGTCGAATGCGACCATTACTTCGAGTCTAACAACACCATGGCATCAGCGTCCTCTTCCTTGTGTCTTTTGCGTTTGTCCGCACTGGGCGACGTCACCCACGTGGTGCCGCTGGTGCGGACCCTGCAGAAGGCCAGGCCAGGCACGCCACTGCACTGGATCATCGACAAGGCCGGTCACAAACTGCTCGACGGCCTGCCCGGCGTGGTGTTCCACCCCTACGACAAGAAGACCGGGCTGGCCGGGATGCGCGCGCTGCGCGCGACGTTCCCGCCGGGGCGTTTCGAGGCGCTGCTGCAGATGCAGGTGGCCTTCCGCGCCAACGTGCTCTCCGCCTTCGTACCCGCCAGGCGCAGGATCGGCTACGACAAGGCGCGCTCGAAGGACCTTCACGGACTTTTCATCAACGAACGCATCCCCGACCGCCCCGGCATCCATGTGCTCGATGCGATCGGCAGTTTCGGCGAGCCGCTCGGCATTGCCCAGACCGAAGTCAGCTGGGACCTGGCCGTGCCGCCGGCGGCAGTCGACTGGGCGCAGGCGCAATGGGAGGACGATGGCCGCCCGGTGCTGATGATCTCGCCCTGCTCCAGCCATGTGCGCCGCAACTGGTATGCCGACCGCTACGCCGCCGTGGCCAACCATGCCAGCGCGCGCGGCTGGCAGGTGGTGCTGTGCGGTGGGCGCAGCGCGCTGGAGCGCGAGATGACCGACGCCATCCTGGCCCAGCTGCACACTCCCGCGCTGGACCTGGTCGGCAAGGACACACTCAAGCAGCTGCCAGCCCTGCTGGCCCGCGCCGCGCTGGTGATGACGCCCGACTCGGGCCCGATGCACATCGCCAACGCCATGGGCACCAAGGTGCTGGGCCTGCATGCGGCCAGCAATCCGGCGCGCAGTGGCCCGTATTCGGACCGCCGTTACTGCGTGGACCGCTATGACGATGCCGCGCGCAGGTTCCTCGGCAAGCCGGCCAGCGAACTGAAATGGGGCACCAAGGTCGAGTTCGACGATGTGATGCAGCTGATCACCGTTGAAGACGGCATCGCCGCGTTCGAGCGGTATGTCGCCGATCATCGCCCGGCCTGATCGGCGCAATTGACGCTGCGCGGTCAAGCGGGGCCGGACATTGCGGGGTTGCCGGCCGGCGGCCGGCATTACCACCTGCGCATCGCAGGCCGACGGAGTTACGCGCCCCTGGGTGCGTAATCCTTGTACGACTTCTCTTCGACGTAGCCCGAGCCCAGCGCCAGGTTGATCGCCTTCTTGATCCGGGCACGCTCGTCGTTCTGCAGGTACACGCTGCGGGCCAGCGCGACGAAGTTCTCGTCGAAGGCCTGCGCCTTGTCCTGCAGGCGGATGTTGTCCTCGATGTCCCACAGCCGCTCGTTGACCGCCTTCAGGTCGGCACGCAGAYGCGCGATGTCCTTCACCGCCGCCGGGTGCGCCATCCAGGTCTTGTCCAGCGCGCTCAGCTCGGCATGGATGTTGGCCAGTTTGGCGGCATCGTCGATGCGCTCGGACTTGATCTGCAGGATCGAGATCTTGTCCAGCAGCTCGCCAAAGGAAACAGGAACCAGAATTTCAGCGGTCATGGGGGAGATCCGTTACATGAGACGGGCAGTTTAGCGGACCCGGCGTAGAACACAGGTGGGCTGCCTGACGCACTGTTCCCGCGTTTCTCATCCTGCCGTCAGGTGGCGCACTCCCCACTGGTGGCACAAGCCCCTCTGTTGAGGGGCTGCCCCGACAGGGGCGGGGAGAGGCAGGCAAAGGGACCGGGCCCAAACGCTGCGAAGCGGCGTTTGGGGCGACGGCGCAACGCGCCGTCGCATCCCGCGCCAGATCAAAAGAAAAGGGCTGCCCACCGG
>NZ_JBFULB010000221.1:0-6665 GCF_056400545.1 Stenotrophomonas sp. P5_A8
GCTCGAGCGTGCGGTGAGGATCAGCACCGGGAATTTCTTGCCCTCGTCGCGCAGCGCCTTGATCAGTTCCATGCCCGACATCTTCGGCAGGCCCAGATCGATGATGCCCACGTCGAACGGCACTTCGCGGCCCATGTACAGACCTTCCTCACCGTCCTGCGCGGCATCGACGGCAAAGCCTTCGCGCTTGAGCCGGGCTGCCAGTGTTTCCCGCAGCGGGGCTTCGTCTTCGACCAGAAGGATACGCATGAACTCTCCCTAGTGTCCTGGGTATGGCCTGAGGCCAGTGGAATACAGATGATTACGGACAACTATCCCTGTTCAGGGGTTATCGCCGCGTAGTGAAGACATATCCGATCGTGGTGCGCGGGGCTGTGAACGTGCCGGCGCGGGGTCGTCCATGTAGCGGACCCGACCGCGGTCGTCCATGTATTTGACCCGGTTGATGTCGCGACCGTCGTAGGGCACCCGCTCGGCACCCAGGATGTGGCCGCCGGTGGTGCGCTGGACGCGGCGGACCGCATCGGACAGCGACCGTTCCGGCGGTGCGCCCCGGGAGGCCCGGATCATCTCGGCGCGTGCCGGATCATGCTCCTGTGCCGATGCACTGCCGATGGCGGCAGCGGCGCCCGTCGCCAGCAGGGCGAGGACGGCAAGACGGCGGTGGCAGGTCACGGAGAACATCGGTCTGATCCTAGCGGAGCGCGGCTAAACGTTCAAAAGTTGTGAATCGGCAACCGCCAGCATCAGCCGGCGTTTTACAAATCCTTAGCGAATTCTTGGGTTTATGCAGTGAATCCGGTCTGAACTTTTCCGATTGGGCCCCCACTCCGTTCATCTAAGTGAACATTGGCGGCTAAAGTGGGCCCCTTGTCAAGCAGACAAGGTGACGCGGCTCACGCAGCGACGCGTTCGGCCTGGGCGCGGGTGATCGCCAGCGCCTGCTCGATCAGGTCCCAATCGGCGCCAGCGCGATGCGCGCCTTCGCTGAGCACCTGCCGGAACGCCCGGCCGCCCGGCTGGCCGTGGAACAGGCCGAGCAGGTGGCGGGTGATGTGCTTGAGGGCCAGGCCGCGGCCGAGCTGCTCCTCGATGTAGGGACGCATGGCGCGCAGCAGTGCCTCGCGCGGCTGCAGCGCCGCACCGGTCTGGGCCGCCTCGAGCTGATGCAGCACGTAGGGGTCGTGGTAGGCGGCACGGCCCAGCATGACCCCGTCCAGCGCGGGCAGCTGGGCCTGCGCGGCCTCGACCGTGGCCAGACCGCCGTTGAGCACGATCTGCAGCGCCGGGCGGTCGGCCTTGAGCCGGTGCGCCCAGTCGTAGCGCAGCGGCGGCACCTCGCGGTTCTCCTTCGGCGACAAGCCCTTCAACCACGCGTTGCGGGCGTGCACGATGAACATCGCGCTACCGGCGTTGGCAGATTGATCGACGAAGTTGACGAAGGTTTCGTAGTCGTTGTCCTCATCAACACCCAATCGGCACTTGACCGTGACCGGGATGTCGACCGCAGCGACCATGGCCGCCACGCACTGGGCCACCAGCACCGGCTCGCGCATCAGGCAGGCACCGAAGCGCCCGGCCTGGACCCGATCAGAGGGGCAACCGCAGTTGAGATTGACCTCGTCGTAGCCCCAGTCCTGGGCGATGCGCGCCGCCTGCGCGAGGAGGATCGGATCGCTGCCGCCCAGCTGCAGCGCCAGCGGATGCTCGCTGCCGTCGAACCCGAGCAGGCGCTCGCGATCGCCGTGGATCACCGCGTTGGCGTGGACCATCTCGGTGTACAGCCGTGCGCCCGGTGCCAGCAGCCGGTGGAAGTACCGGCAATGGCGGTCGGTCCAGTCCATCATGGGGGCCACGCACAGGCGGATCTGCTCGGAATTCAATGTTTTCATGCACTTAAGACGATATAGGGATACACAGTTACACCCGATTTTTCCCGGTTTTGCCCGGTAATTCCCAATCAGCTGTAGCATTTTTGTGCCAGCGATGGATTGGCACAACATGGAATGGCACAACGATGGCAACGCTGCAAAACCGCAACGGCCGCTGGCGCGCAATGGTGCGCCGCAAGGGCCACAAAGACCAATACCGCACCTTCCCAACCAAAACTGCCGCCAAGACCTGGGCGGAACGCATCGAGCGCGAGCAGGCCGACTACGAGGCTCGCGGCGGTACACCCGGCGAGAACCTGACCATCGATCAGCTGATCGACTGGCGGACCGATGAACTGGCCTCGGTGAAGGCGCTTGGCGCTACCCAAGCAGGCAACCTCAGCCGCATCCGTGAGGGTTTAGGCACCATCGTGGCCCGAAACCTGACGGCCACCGATGTGATCGAGCATGCGCGCCGTCGCGTGCAAGGCAACCACATGAATGCGAAGGGGCACATTATCCCCCCTTGCGCGCCGGCGACCATGAACGTTGAGCTGGGGTTCCTGTCGGAGCTGCTCAAGCTGGCCGGGCCGATGAAAGGCGTGAAGTCGGCGACGGACCCTGTGGCAGAGGCAAGGCCCGTCCTGCGGCTGTTCAAGCTGGTGGGCAAGTCCAAGCAACGCGACCGGCGCCCCACTGCGGAAGAACTGCAGCGACTGCACGAGCACTACGCTGCCGCAGCCTGGCGCTCTGTGATCCCCATGAGCGACATCATCACCTTCGCCATCCTGACGGCGAAGCGCGAGAGCGAGATCACCCGACTCCAGTGGTCCGACCTCGACACAAAGAACCGCACGGCGATGCTCAGGGATGCCAAGCACCCGCGCAGCAAGATCGGTAATCACCGGACGTTCCCGCTGCTCGGCGATGCCTGGGCGCTGGTACAGCGCCAGCCGCGGATCGAGGGCGACGACCGCATCTTCCCCTTCAACTCAAAATCCGTAGGCACCTCATTCACCCGCGCCTGCAGCGACCTGGGGATTGTCGACCTGTGCTTCCACGACCTTCGCCACGAGGCCACATCTCGATTGTTTGAGCAGAGCTACGATATTCCCGAGGTGGCGGCGGTAACGCTTCACACTTCTTGGAACGAGTTGAAGCGGTACACGCAGCTTCGGCCAGAATCTTTACACAGAGAGCCGTCATCGACTCGAAACGAGGAAACTAAGCCATGAAGTATCTATATTTCGTGGTCACGGCTCTTTTGGTGATCGCACTATCGCTGCTGCTGGCCACGCACTATCCGGTCAGGTCCATTACTTACCTCGGCTTGATCCTGGTCATCGGGGGGGCACTCATCTCAATGCTCGCAGCATTCTCTGGCGCGCGGAATGCGCTCAAGGTGGCACACCTCACTCCCGCCGACTTTGCGCCGAAACCCCTGCCTGATTCCAGCTCATTCGGATCCATATACGGCATAGGGGGCCAACTCCCTAACAAGATCGATGAGCTAGATAGGCACGTAAAAGCTGTGCACGAAGAGCTTCTAGATTTCAAACAACAGGTTGAGCGATCCCACGCCTTCACCGACGCACGGATATCAACCTTGCTCGGTGTGATCAGACACCATCAAGAGGTCGTTCTTCCCGCGTCATTGGCGTCCAGCTCTGACCTAGTGATTGCATCTTCTGGTTTCGCAATCATCGGCTCGATCTTGCTGGCAGATCCAACGTTCTGCCATGAGGTGCTATCGGGGGTCGCGGGCTCCCTGCAGTTCTTCATCGAGCGGCTGATGCAGGCCGTCGCCTAACTCCCTGCAGGGCGCTGCCTCAAGGAAATGGATGCGGCAACGTTTCCTTTAGCAAACGGTTGCCCTGCACGGCCTCACGCCACTGGACAATCTTGTCCACGTCCGCACGTAGTCGTACCTGGTGCCGGCACACCCAGGTCTCGGCACCGCTGCGGCCCTGATCGTAGTCGGTACACACCCGCAGCCCGTCTGCAGGGAACTTGTAGCGCCCCAAGGTCGCTCGCCATACCCCATCGATGCTGTGATGCATCTGGACGACAGCGACGCCACGATGCTCGAGCAAAGTGTCCGGGCCGAGGGCGCCATGCGGGGTCTTCCATTCGAAGTCGTCGGGCAGCGTCATAGGCGGAGAGGATACGGCTGGCCATCGCAACGACTGCGACAAAGCTGGGGATCGTCCTGACGGCGTTGAAGGGCGGCGCCGGGGAGAGCGAGAGAGCGAGAGAGCGACCACAGTGGACGCCGGCGCGTCCCCGCCCGTTTAAGGAAAAAAACCGATGACCACGGGGAATGAGCAATTTTTGCAACCACCCCGCACCAAGTCCAATAAATTACTTTAAATACAATAACTTATGTACCTATATCAATGGCAATAATAAGGCAACATCCAAGCAACCTGATTGCTTTTCGGGAAGGCAATCCGGGCCTGAAATAATTTCCTTATGAATCAATGACATTGCAAGTTCCCCGTTCGGAAATTGCTCAAAATTGCCCCCAAAAGCAATCACCACATATCCTTTACAATCAATCACTTGCCGCGTGCATCCGGTGTATCGATTGCTTGATTGCCATTTTCCCGTGGCCATCTGTTTTTTTGGGGCGCCGGCTCAGGCATGGGAAGGTCCGAAAACGCCCCCTCTCGCGCAGGGAACCGCAGGGCCGGTCGGTCCCTGAAGGCTGGCAAAGACCCATACAGGGCGGGGGCTGGGCCGTGCTGCAGGAAGTGCGGAAAAAGCACCCCAAGAAGTGCGCAGGCGTGGAGGGGAGACGAGTGCGCGCGCTAGGTCAACAGCTGCCTGCGCAGCGCCAAACCTCCACCTGTTCAGATTCGCCTGATCAATTGCAATTTGTTGCATGGATCACACTTTCTCGACCGCGCACACTGCGCTCCGCTCCGCTCTGCCCCCCCGATGAGGCGACGTGGCCGTGGTACTGCGCTACCTAGAAGCGCGGCCGATCACATTTATTTCACCGTACGGGGTTACTCATTGATCCGCACGGTGCGCCCCCCCTGGAGATCATTATGAATTTCGCAGTAGGCACCACCCTCTCGGTTGCCATCACAGCCACCCTTGCCCTCACCGCCACGTCACAGGCGGCCACACTGACACCGGGCCAATCCGGGACGGTTCAGCCCGGCGATACGGCGGAGGGTTGGGCATTGACCGGGGCGAACCTACAGGTCCTTCCGGGCGGCCAGACGCTGAGCATCAACGCCACTGACAGCTCAATCCTTAACTTGTCAGGTGGCCAGGTCACGGGCAATACCAGCACAGGTGCCATCCGCCTTTCTAACTCTCAGGCTGACATCCAGGACTCTGTAATCAGCAATGCCACTGGCCGGGCATTGTCGCTGGCATCCACCTTCACCGGCGGGCTGCCCTCGTCCGAAGCGACGGTACGCAGGAGCACGCTCACCGGCCTTGGCTTGGGGGCAAGCGTCTCAACCACCGAGGCGGGCCAGAGAGCATTACTCACGCTGGATGCCACACGGGTGGAAGGGCTTGCCAATGGCTCAATGACTCTGACTGGTGGCAATGGGCTGCTGGTGATCGGTACGGCGGATGTTCTCATCGGTAACGGCAGCGCCGTGATCGGTGCGCGAGATGGCATGTATGCGGTCGACACCAATGTAGGCGGGTCATCCAATGTCGTGATCGATGCATCACGCGTCGAAGGCGGTACCGGATCGGGGATCTACGTCGCGCCCTCGCGCGCCACAACCTCCCCGCCGACCGCCGCGGTCTTTACCGTAAGGAACAACGGCGAAC
Source organism: Stenotrophomonas sp. P5_A8 (assembly GCF_056400545.1). Lineage (NCBI taxonomy): Bacteria > Pseudomonadati > Pseudomonadota > Gammaproteobacteria > Lysobacterales > Lysobacteraceae > Stenotrophomonas > Stenotrophomonas sp. P5_A8. The sequence continues at coordinate 5,673 of NZ_JBFULB010000221.1, forward strand.
TCGCTGGCGGTAACGGGAACCTGCTGTTTGTCGAAGCCCCAGATGCCATCATCGGTTTCAACATCGACGACTCGCGCCTCACCGGCAATATTCTCAACACCGTTGGCAGCACCCTCGATGTGGCGCTCAGCAATGGCGCCGGCTTGACCGGTGCTACCCGTGACATCACCTCGATGCGCGTGGACAACGCACGCTGGCAGCTCAGTGACAACAGCTCCACGGGCACGTTGGCGCTGGGCGCTGGCGGCGAAGTCGCTCTCGGCGACGGCAGCGCCTTCCACACCCTCAACGTCACCGGCAACTACACCGGCAACGGCGGCACGCTGCTGTTCAACACCGTGCTGGCCGGCGACGATGCCGCCTCGGATAAGCTGGTCATCGGCGGCGACACCAGCGGCCAGACCAACGTGCGGGTCAACAACGTGGGCGGGGCCGGTGCGCAGACGATCAATGGCATTGAACTCGTTACCGTGGCCAGCGCCTCTAACGGCCAGTTTGACTTGGTGGGCCGCGCGGTCGGCGGGCAGTACGACTATTTCTTGTTCAAGAATGCGGGCAACTGGTATCTGCGCTCCCAGCTGCCGACTGCACCGGACCCCTGCGATGCCGACCCGACACTGCCCGGTTGCGGCGGTGGCGTTGATCCGGTCGATCCGGTCGATCCCGTGAATCCGGTCGAGCCGCCGGTACCTGTGCTGCGCCCGGAAGGTGGCGCCTACCTGGCCAATCTGCAGGCAACGCAGACGTTGTTCCGCCTGGGCTATCACGACCGTCACGCCGGCCAGAACAGCGGCCGCGCCTGGGCACGGGTAGATGGGTCACGCACCGGTTTCGATGCGGTCGGCCGCCAGCTTGATGTGCACGGCAATAGCCAGTCCCTGAGCGTTGGCGCGGATGTGTGGCGCAATGACGCCGGCAGCGGCGCGGGCGTGATGCTGTCCAGCGGCAATGCCACCAGCACCTCCACCAACCCGCTGAGCGGCTACTACGCCC
>NZ_JBFULB010000222.1:0-6650 GCF_056400545.1 Stenotrophomonas sp. P5_A8
ACCGCCAAACACTGTCACCCACAAACAACAACAACCCAACCCAGATAGCCGCAAACCCAATCGCCTTGCCCCCATCAAACGGCTCGCGGAAGAAGAACACCCCCAACAGCAACCCCAGACTCGGCGCGATGTACTGAAGAATCCCCACCAGCGACAACGGAATCCGCTTTACCCCGTAGGCAAACCCGACCAACGGCAGCGCCGTCACCGCCCCACCCAGAATCAGCAGCGCATCGTTCTTCCAGCCCCACCCACCGAAAAACCCACCGCCGTGCCCGTTCTCGCTCCACAGCGCAAACCCGATCGCCGGCAGAAACAGATACAGGCTCTCCACCCCCAACCCCGCCACCGGGTCCACCGAAACCAGCTTGCGCAGCAACCCGTACAACCCGAACGAACAGGCCAGCCCCAACGCGATCCACGGCGGCGTGCCTGCATCGATCGTCAGCCACGCCACACCCACCGCCGCGCAGCCCACCGCCAGCCACTGCAGCCCACGAAGGCGTTCTTTCAGCACCAACACGCCCAGCAGCACGCTCACCAGCGGATTGATGAAGTACCCCAAGCTCGTTTCGATCACATGTCCGGCGTTGATCGCCCAGATGTACAGCCCCCAGTTGAACGCGATCGCCAGACTGCTCAACGCCAGCGTCGGCAGCGCGCGCTTCTGCGCGGCGATCTGCTTCCACCAGCCCGTCCCCGCACTCAGCAGCAGCCAGGCCACCACCAGCACCGTGCTCCAGATGATCCGGTGCGCGATGATCTGCTGCGATGGCACCGCCTTGAGCAGGTGCCAGTACACCGGCACCAGCCCCCACAGGGTGAAGGTGAAGGCGGTGATCGCAAACCCGCGGCGTTGTTCCTGCAGGCTGTGTGGCGGCACCGCGCTCACTTCGCGCGCGTCCGCGCCAGGGTCAGCACCACCACGCCGGCCAGGATCACCGCCATCGCCAGCAGGTCATGCCCGCCAAAGTGCTCATGGCCGATGATCGCGCCCAGGATCACCGCAATCACCGGGTTCACGTACGCGTAGCTGGCCGCCAGCGCCGGGCGCACGTTGTGCAGCAGCCACACATAGGCGGTAAACGCCACGATCGAGCCGAACACGCACAGGTAGGCCACGGCCAGCAGCCCGTCCATGCTCGGCCACGTGGTCGGCCGCTCGCCGGTGACCAGGCCCAGCACCACCAGCATGACCCCGCCGCACAGCATCTGCCCGGCCGCGGTCATGAAGGGAGTGGGCAGGTCCAGGCCGCGCGCCCACACCGAGCCGAACGCCCAGCCGATCGGCGCCACCAGCAGCAGGATCAGTCCCTGCGGCGAGGCCGTAAGGCTGCTGCCGGCGTTGAGCCAGACCACCCCCAGGAAACCGATCGCGATGCCCAGCCATTCACCGCGGCTGGCATGCTGGCCGCGCAGCGCGCCGAACAGCGCCATCCACAGCGGTACCGAGGCCACCGCCGTGGCGGCCAGGCCCGAGGACACCGTGCGTTCGGCAAGCACCACCATGCCGTTGCCCAACACCAGCATGGTCAGGCCCATGATCGCCAGGTTGCGCCACTGGCGCCGGGTCGGCGCGGCCATCCCGCGCCAGCGCAGCACCGCATACATCAGCGAGCCGGCGATGATGAAGCGCGCGCCGGATACCATCGTCAACGGCAGCGCGCCGCCTTCCAGCGCCAGCCGGATACCCAGGTAGGTGGACCCCCAGACCACGTACACCAGCAACAAGGCCAGTACAACAAGGCCGCTCCGGGGAGCAGCCGCTGAAGGTTCGGGTGAAGACATGGCACACCACCATCCGGGGGAACCGGGATTCTAGGCCACCGCGCTGTCGGGGAGCACCCCAAGCCGATGGCACGCTGTTTCCGCTCACGTTTTCTGCGCCGGGAAATGGTTACCCTCTGAGCCATGCGCCGTGGTGCCAGGAGGGTACCCGACGTCAGGGCGCCCACCCCGGGCACCTTCCCCACCCGCAACGACTCCCGTGAGGACACCCTCCCAGCATGAGCACTTCCCCTCCCTCCGCCGCCGCCCACCCCGAGCGGGCCGCGCTGCGGCGCTCGATCTCCAACACCCTCAAAGGCTCGGCCGGCAACCTGGTCGAGTGGTATGACGTCTACGTCTACTCGGTGTTCGCGGTCTATTTCGAATCGCAGTTCTTCTCGGCCGCCGACAAGAACTCCACCATGTATGTCTGGGCGATCTTCGCCGCCACCTTCCTGATGCGCCCGATCGGGGCGTGGTACTTCGGCCGCTTCGCCGACCGCTACGGCCGGCGCCTGGCGCTGACCGTGTCGGTGACGGTGATGGCCGGCTGTTCGTTCCTCATCGCCATCACCCCGACCGCCTCGCAGATCGGCATCTGGGCGGCGGTGATCCTGCTGTTCGCGCGGCTGCTGCAGGGCTTTGCCACCGGCGGCGAGTACGGCACCAGCGCCACCTACATGTCCGAAGCGGCCATCCCGGGTCGGCGTGGATTCCTGTCCTCGTTCCACTACGTCACCCTGGTCGGTGGCCATGTGCTGGCGCAGTTGACCCTGCTGGGCATGCTCAGCTTCTGGGACAAGCCGCAGATTTCCGAGTGGGGCTGGCGCATCGCCTTCGGCATCGGCGGCATCGCCGCGATCGTGGTGTTCTGGCTGCGCCGCACGATGGACGAGTCGCTGGGCGAGGATTCCATCGAAGCAGCCAAGGAAGGACGCGCCAAGGCGTCCGGCTCGATGTATGAGCTGTTCGTGCACCAGTGGCGGCCGCTCCTGCTGTGCTTCCTGATCACCGCCGGCGGCACCGTGGCGTTCTACACCTATTCGGTCAACGGGCCGAAGATGATCCAGAGCGCGTTCGCCGGCGATGACGTGATGACCGGCACCCTGCTCAACCTGGGCGTGCTGACCTTCCTGATGGTGCTGCAGCCGATCGGTGGCTGGCTGTCGGATATCGTCGGGCGCAAGAGCCTGCTGGTGTTCTTCGGCATCGGCGGCGTGCTCTACAGCTACTACCTGGTCACCGCCCTGCCCAACCAGCACGATCCGCTGATGGCATTCTTGGTGCTGGCCATCGGCTTTGTGATCCTCACCGGTTACACCTCGATCAACGCCGTAGTGAAGGCCGAACTGTTCCCCACCCACGTGCGTGCGCTGGGCGTGGGCTTCGGCTATGCGGTGGCCAATTCGCTGTTCGGCGGTACCGCGCCGCTGCTGTACCAGGCGGCGCTGAAGACCGGCCACGTCAATACGTTCGCGATCTACGTCACCGCGGTGATCGCGGTGTCGCTGGTGGTCTACGTGTTCTTCCTGAAGAACAAGGGCCCCAACTGGCTGGACGGTACGCGCAAGTAGTACGCAGCGCGCGGCCACCGCTCAGGCGGTGGTCGCGCGCATCCAGGGGTATCGGAACCCGACCCGCGGCCGGCGCCCCCCTCAACGGCGGGCGGATTCGGTCTTTTCGCGTTCGGCGCGGAACTCCGAGCCGTCTTCCCACGTCGGCCAGCGGCGGCTGTTGGCCAGCTCCGCGCCCAGATCGTAGACCAGCAGGGTGTCGGCGGCATGGCCGCTGGCATCCCAGCTCGGGGTCCAGGCATCGCAGGCCTGGTGGTAGCACGCGGCGAAGTAGGCATCGCGCAGTTCACGGCCCTTCTCCACCCCACCCTCACGCATGTCCAGCCCCGGGCCGATGGTGATCGCCGGTACGCCCAGGCGGGCGAAGGCGAAATGGTCTGCGCGGTAGAAGAAGCCGGCCTCCAGGTTCGGATCGGGCGAGTAGCTGCGACCGCGTGCCTTGGCCACGCGCTCCAGGTCACCCTCCAGCGACACCCGGCCCTTGCCCCAGGAGGCGATGTCGCGGGTGGGGCCGTCCGGGCTGAACATCTCGATGTTGATCACCGCCGCGGTCTTGTCCAGCGGCGCCAGCGGGTGCGCGGCGTAGTAGCTCGCCCCCAGCAGTCCCTTCTCTTCGGCGGTGAGCGCCACGAAGTACAGCGTGCGCTGCGGCTGCGGACCAGCGGCGAATACCCGGCCCAGTTCCAGCACGGTGGCCACCCCGGTGGCGTTGTCGATCGCACCGCGCCGGATGCGGTCGCCCTTGGCGTCGGGCTGGCCGATGCCGAACGCATCCCAGTGCGCGGAGAAGATCACCGCTTCATCGGCGTGTGCGCCGCCGGGCAGCTTGGCCACCACGTTGCGGGTGACCACCTGCTCGCGCTTGAGCTTGAAGTTGACCGACAGCCGCGCATCGCCCAGCGCCACCGGCGTGAACGCCGGGGTCATCGCCTTGCGCTTCTCGGCATCGAAATCCAGGCCCGCATCGCGGAACACCTGCTCGGCCAGGCTGCGCGGCATCCAGCCGCGCACCGGCACGTGCTGGGCCAACGCCTGCTCGCGGGTGCGTTCGATGTCGAACAGCGGCGAGGTGCCCGAACTCTTCACCGTCGCCCAGCCATAAGCGGCCGGGGCGGTTTCATGCACGATCAGCACGCCCTGCGCGCCACGTCGTGCAGCTTCCTCGAACTTGTAGGTCCAGCGACCGTAGTAGGTCACCGCCTTGCCATCGAAGGCACCGGGCTGGGCGGCCTCGAAGTCGGCATCGTTGATCAGCACCACCGCGATCTTGCCGTGCAGGTCCACGCCCTTGTAGTCGTCCCAGTGGCGCTCGGGCGCATCGATGCCGTAACCGACGAACACCAGCGGCGCGTCCTTGATATCCACCGCCTGCTGCGGGCGCAGGCTCTGCAGGGTCACGTCCTCGCCGTTGGCCAGCGCGCGGTCCTTGCCCTTCTGGCGCAGCTGCGCGCGCACCGGTCCGTCCACCTGCGCGCGCACCATCGGCACCGGCTGTACCCAGCTGCCATCCACGCCGCCGGGCTGCAGGCCGGACTTCCTGAATTCTTCGATCAGGTACTGGACCGTGCGCTCTTCGCCCGGGCTGGCCGGAGCGCGGCCTTCGAAGTCGTCCGAGGCCAGGATGCGCACATGCCGCGAGAGCGCGTCCGGATCGATGCCGCCGCCGGGCAGGTCATTGGCCGCGTGGGCCAGGCCGCCCACGAACAGGCAGGACGACAGCAGCAGCATGCGCATCGGATTCACGGCAGACACCAGGACGGAAAGCAGGGGCCTGCGAGTGTAACGTGACACCTGCATGACCGCGCACTGCTAGCGGCGGTCGCGGTCCAGCCAGCAGGCCAGGCCCTGCGCGTTGAGTTCGATGTCCATCGCCAGCACCTGGGTCACCGCCGCATCATCGAGCGGGCAGCCATGCGCCTGCGCGCGCTCCAGATACAGCGCGGTAAGTGCGGCGACCAGGCAGCGGTGACGGTCCGGGCGTGCGTCGCACTGGTGGCCGATCTGCACCATCGCATCGATCTGTTCCACCAGGTCGGTGGCCAGCCTGGCCACATCACCCACGCGATCGTAATGGGTGAGGAACATCGCCTGCGGCTCGTAGGCCAGCATGCGCGCGATCGACTGCTTCAACGGCTCCGGATCGAACTGCACCGGCGAAGACGTGGGGATGATGAAAGCGCCGCGCGCACTGTCCAGCTCGCGGTAGGACAGCCCGAACGTATCACCGGTGAACCAGGCGCGGCTGCGCGCGTCCCACACGCACAGATGGTGACGCGCGTGCCCGGGTGTATGCAGGCACAGCAGGGTGCGACCGGCCAGGTCGACGCGGTGGCCGTCCTCGGCAATGACCACACGCTCGGCCGCCACCGGCAGCACCGGCCCGTAGCTGCGCGCGATCTCGGCCTCGCCATAGACCTCGGTGGCACCGGCAATCAGCCGGGCGGGGTCGACCATGTGTGGCGCACCGCGCGGGTGCACCAGCAGGCGGGCGTTCGGCAGCTGCTGCATCAACAGCCCGGCGCCGCCGGCGTGGTCCAGGTGCACGTGGGTGAGGATCAGCCAATCGACCGCGTCGGGCGACAGGCCCGCACCGGTCAGTGCCGCAAGCATCGCCGGCACGGCCAGGCCGGTGCCGCAATCGATGAACGCCGCGCGGCCGTTCTCCACGACCAGGTAGGCCGCATCGAAATCCTCGCGCTGGAACGCGGTATCGATGGTGTGGATGCTGGGGTCGAAAGACATCGGTTCATCCCTGGCGGATTGCGCCCCCATTCTAGGACGATCCGCGCACCGGCTTCGATGCGGCTTTGGTCGCACGCTGGGCCAGCCACGGGGTGCGCAGCAGTATCGCCGCCACCATCACTGCCAGGAACGCGCCGTAGGCATACAGCACCGCCAGCACCTGCCGCCAGATCGGCCCGGCATCGGATTGCACCACGCCGATGTGGTGGCCCCACAGCATCGCCACGACGCTCAGCACGAAGGCCAGCAGCAGCGCGAGGCCATCGAACCAGCGCCGCGCCGCATCGCGTGGTTGCCGCGGGAACAGCCAGTACAGCGCGCCCAGCAGCACGAACCAGGGCAGGAACAACAACAACGACAACCAGGCCATCGCAGTCTCCCCTTCAGGATGACCGCATCATGCCACGCGGCCTMACCGACCGCGCTCGGCGCGGTCGTGCCGGCCGCTGGCCGGTGCCCAGCAATGCACGTTCCATGTACTGCCGGCCGCTGGCCGGCTCCCAGCAATGCCACGTTCCATGTAGTGCCGGCCGCTGGCCGGCTCCCAGCAATGCACGTTCCATGTAG
>NZ_JBFULB010000223.1:0-6636 GCF_056400545.1 Stenotrophomonas sp. P5_A8
GGGCATGGGGGCCCAGCGCCCGACCCACCGACCGCCGCACCTGAAAAACTCAACAGCGCGCGTCATGCTTGCCACCGGTTTGGAAAAAGAACTCTATAAAAAGTCAGGCCCGCTTTCGCGGGCCCGTTCCTTTCAACCATGGCGCAGCGCGATCAGGACGTCCGTTCTTCAATCTCGTCCACGCCCAGATTGGTCGAAGGATTATCGTAGACCGCCCGATCGAGCAGCCCCGTCTCCTTGGCCACCAGCACCGGCACCAGCATCTGCCCGGTCACGTTGGTCATCGTGCGCATCATGTCCAGGATCCGATCGATCGCATACAGATACCCGATCGTCTCCAGCGGCAGATTGGCCGCGCTCAACACCACCGTCGCCATCACCACTGCAGTCCCCGGCACGCCCGCCGTACCGAAACTGCCCAGCACCGAGGCGATCAGCACCACGATGTACTGCTCCGGCGACAACGGCACCCCCGTGTACTGCGCGATGAACACCGCGCACAACGCCGGATAGATCGCCCCGCAGCCGTCCATTTTGATGCTCGCACCCAGCGGCACCGCGAACGATGCGTAGTCTTTGTTCACGCCCAGGTTGTGCGTGATCGAACGCATCGCCGCCGGCATCGCCGCAAAGCTCGACGAACTCACGAACGCCACCTGCATGCCCGGCGCCGCGCCACGGAAGAACTTCAGCGGGTTCAACCCGTGCGACAACAGCAGCCCACCGTAGACCACCACGATGTGGAACGCGCACGCCACGTACAACGCCAGCACGAAGCTGCCAAGCGGCAGCAGCTTCTCGAAGCCATAACTGCCCACCAGCCCGGCGATCAGACCGAAGGTTCCCAGCGGCGTCATCTCCAGCACGAAGCGCGTTACCTGGATCATGATGTCGCTCATCTGACCGGTCAGCTTGCGCGCCTCGGCCACCTTGTCGCCGAGCTTCACCATCGCAAAGCCGAGCAGACCGGCGAAGAAGATCACCGGCAGGATCGAGCCGCGCCCGGCCGCCAGCACCGTCTCACCTGCCGCGTTCACCCGCGTGCCGATGCCGGTCAACGCATAGAACACGTTGGAGGGCACCACGTCCATCAGCACCTTGATCACGCTCGGCACTTCGCGCGGCGTGTAGCCGTGGTCCATGCTCAGGCTCAGGTTGCCCGTGCCCGGCTGCAGGATCGTGCCCACCGCCAGGCCCACGCAGACCGCCAGGGCGGCGGTGATGATGAACCACAGGAACGTGCGCCCGCCGAGGGCGGCCACCGACTTCTGGCCGTGGAGCGAGGAGATCGCGTTGATCACCGCGAAGAACACCAGCGGCACCGCGATCATCTTGATCAGCGTGACGTAGAGATCGCCAAGCGGCCCGAACCAGACTTCCGCCGCCGGGCCCAACACCCAGCCGGCAAGTGCGCCCAGCACGAAGCCGCCAAGCACGCGTTGCCAGAACGGAATCCGCAACCACGCAGACACCAGCTTCATGAGCCTTCCAGAGAGAATTCGACAGCTAGGCACCTTAGCCCAACCCGGGCCGGGGAACGAGGCGCACACGGAAATTCAGCGTGTCATCGGCGTGCCTTGCTGCGTTCTGCATAATGAACGCCCGTTTCACTTATGAGATATGACTGTCCATGTCCCGTACCACGTCCTTGGTGGCAGCCATCGCCACCACCCTGCTGCTGGGCGCCTGCGCCAGCACCACGCCCGCCGCCAGCGCCTCGGGCGCCGTGCAGGTCGAGGTCCCCGCCGTGGCCCACCCGGCCGGTGAAACCCCGCAGTGGTGGTACCGCAGTGGCGCCGCGCGCGCAGCCAGCACGGGCGCGATGGACGGCAAGGCCAGGAACGTCATCCTGTTCCTCGGTGACGGAATGAGCCTCACCACGGTCGCCGCCGCGCGGATTTTCGAAGGCCAGCGCAACGGCAATCCCGGTGAAGAGAACCTGCTGTCGTGGGAGCGCTTCCCAGCCACCGCGTTCAGCAAGACCTACAACACCGACTCGCAGACCCCCGATTCGGCCGGCACCATGACCGCCATCACCACCGGCGTGAAGACCCACATGGGCGCGATCGGCGTCAGTGCCGGCACCCGCAACGACTGCGCCGACAGCTTGAACAAGGGCCTGCTCACCTGGCTGCAGTTGGCCGACAGCGCTGGCCTTGCCACCGGCGTGGTCACCACCGCCCGCCTCACCCACGCCACCCCGGCCGCCACCTACGCCCACTCGCCCGAGCGCAACTGGGAAAACGACGCCGACGTGCCCGAGGCGGCCAAGGCCGCCGGCTGCACCGACATCGCCCAGCAGCTGCTGTCCACCTCGCGCTATGGCCGTGGTCCGCTGGTCGCCCTCGGCGGCGGCCGCGCCCAGTTCACCACCGTGGAAGAACGCGATCCCGAATACGACGACAAGGTCGGCCAGCGCCTGGACGGGCGCAGCCTGGTCACCGAGTGGCAGCAGACCCATCCGGGCGGCGCCTATGTCTGGAACGCCAGGCAGCTGCAGGCCGCGGCCAATGCCCCGGCGGTGCTGGGTCTGTTCGAGCCGGACCACATGCGCTATGAAATCGAGCGCAAGGACGACCCGGCCGGCGAACCCAGCCTGGCCGAGCTGACCAAGGCAGCCATCGCCAACCTGGCCAAACACCAGGAGGGCTACGTGCTGATGGTCGAAGGCGCCCGCATCGACCACGCCAACCACAGCGGCAACGCCTACCGCGCCCTGAGCGATACCGTGGCCCTGTCCGATGCGGTGCGCGCCGCAGTGGAGGCGACCTCCGACCAGGACACCCTGATCATCGTCACCGCCGACCACTCGCACACCCTGAATTTCGTCGGCTACCCGGCGCGTGGCAACCCGATCCTGGGCAAGGTCAAGGACAAGGGTGGCGAAGACGGCACCGGCGGCCTGGATGTTGCCCGTGACGGCCTCGGCCTGCCCTACACCACGCTGAGCTACGCCAATGGCCCCGGCTACACGGGCGCGACCAACCAGCAGCCGGCCGGCCCGAAGACCTACCCGCACAATCCAAGCAGCTTCGACCCCGCCAGCGGTCGCCCGGACCTGAGCCACGTCGATACCGAGCATCCCGATTACATGCAGGAAGCGCTGGTGCCGACCAAGAGCGAAACCCACGGTGGCGAAGACGTCGGCATCTGGGCGCGTGGCCCGGGCAGCAAGGCCATCCGCGGCACCATGGAGCAGAACACGATCTACCACATGATCGTCCAGGCCACCCCGCGCCTGCGCCAGCGTCTGTGCGAGGCCGGCACCTGCGACGCCAGCGGCGTGCCGGTGGAGCTGCCGAAGCCGACCGCCTTCGAGCGCAAGACCGACGCCAACTGATGGCAACGCCGATCCGCGCCGTAAAGCACAGGGGCCGCCACACGCGGCACCTGCTGCTGGCCGGACTGTTTGCCGCCGGCAGCGCGTGGGCGGACGGTTCGCCCTGCCTGGTGCTGACCGAAGAAGACGGCCTGCAGCCGTTGGCCGGCTGCCAGTTCGTCGACGGCCGCCTGCAATTGGAGGCCAGGGCATTGGCCGCGCTGTCCTTCGACGCCAACGGACTGGCACCGTTGCACGCCGGCGGCGGCTTCCACTACGTCAAACCCGACGGTCGGCAGCTGCCGGTCATTACCTTCGACAACGGCCCGGACTATGTGGTTGAAGGGCTGGTCCGTGGCCGTGTCGGTCAACGCATCGGCTACTTCGATACCGAGTTCCGCCAAGCCTTCCCGGCCACCTTCGATTTCGGCTGGGCCTTCGAGGATGGCGTGGCCCGGGTCTGCAACGGTTGCACGCGTGGCACCCCGGACGCGGATGGCCATGTGGCCATGGTCGGCGGCACCTGGCACCGCATCGACCGCGCCGGGCAGCCGGTGTATCAGATCGACCGGCCCTGATGGCCGCGCATGGCATCGGCGCGCGACTGCGCCGATACTGCCCTCCTGCCTCATTCTGCCGTCCTCATGAAGATCTCCTTGCCACCGCCTCCGGCTACACCCGCTCCGGTCCTGGTCGGCTTCAGCGGCGGCCTGGATTCCACCGTGCTGCTGCACTGGCTGGCCCAGTCCCCGGCGCAACGGAGCGCGGGTCTGCGCGCGGTGCACGTGCACCACGGTCTGCAGGCACCCGCCGACGGCTGGGCCGAACACTGCGCCGCACGCTGTGCCGCATGGGCCATCGCGCTGCAGGTGATCCCGGTGGAGGTCGCGCGCGACAGCGGCCAAGGCCTGGAGGCGGCCGCCCGCCACGCCCGCCGCACCGCCTTTGCCGGCGCGCTGCACCCCGGCGAGCAGCTGGCGCTGGCCCATCATCGCGATGACCAGGCCGAGACCTTCCTGCTGCGTGCGCTGCGTGGCTCCGGCGTGGATGGCCTGGCGTCGATCAAGGCGCAGGCGCCGTTCGCCGCCGGCAGCGTGTGGCGCCCGTTGCTGCAGGTGCCGCGCAGTGCGTTGCTGGCCTACGCCCAGACCCATGGGCTGGCGTGGATCGAGGACCCCAGCAATGCCAGCGATACGGCCGACCGCAATTTCCTGCGCCTGCACGTGATGCCACTGCTCCAGCAGCGCTGGCCGCAGGCCGATGCGGCGTTTGCACGCAGTGCCACCTTGTGTGCGCAGTCGCAACGCCTGCTCGAAGACACCGACCACGAGGCGCTGCGCCGCTGCACCGTCGCCCCGGGCGTACTGGACTGCGCGCGCCTGCTGCGGCAACCGCACGAACGCCGCGCCCGGCTGCTGCGCCAATGGGTGCGCAACTGCGGCCTGCCGCCGTTGCCGGCCGCCGGGGTGGAGGCGATCGAACGCGAGCTGCTGCCGGCCGCGCACGACGGCGATGCCCAGTTCGCCTGGCAAGGGGCGCGGATCCGGCGCTGGCGCGGCGAGCTGCACCTGCTCTCCACCACGTTGGCGCTGCCGCCGCATTGGAGCGCGCACTGGGACGGCCGCGCGCCGCTGGCGCTGCCCGATGGCGGCCAACTTGAACTGCTGGGCGCGCCACGACTGGCGGTGCCCCTGCAGGTCCGCGCACGGCGTGGCGGCGAACGCATCCAGCTGCCTGGGCGCACCCATTCGCATGCGCTCAAGGACCTGCTGCAGCAGCGCGGCCTGCCCCCGTGGCAGCGCCGCCAGTTGCCACTGCTGTTCGACGGGGAGGCGTTGATGGCCGCCGGTGACCGGATCATCGCCGCAGCGCTGCAGCACTGGCTGGATGAACACGACGCGCAGCTGCGTTGGACGCCGGGCGTGGCGTGAATTGACCCGGCTGGATTGGCGCATCACACTTGTCCCATGCCCAAGAAGTCCCCCAACGAAACCTCCCCGGTCGCCCACTTCGAGCAGTCGCTGGAAGAACTGGAGCAGCTGGTGGAGAAGATGGAAGCCGGCGATCTGAGCCTGGAACAATCGCTCAGCGCCTACGAGCGCGGCGTCGGCCTGTACCGCCAGTGCCAGCAGGCACTGGAGCAGGCCGAACTGCGCGTGCGCCTGCTCAGCGATCCTGCCCGCCCTGAGACCGCCGAGAACTTCGACCCGCCCAGCCATGACGGTTGAGTCCACGTTCGCGCGTTGGCGCGACCGCATCGAAAACCAGCTCGACGCCAGCCTGCCCTCCCCCGACGACGCCCCGCAGCGCCTGCACCAGGCGATGCGTTACGCGGTGCTGGGCGGCGGCAAGCGCATGCGCCCACTGCTGGTGTATGCCAGCGGCCAGATAGTCGGCGCCGATGAGCACAGCCTGGATGCGCCGGCGATGGCGGTGGAACTGATCCACGCCTATTCGCTGGTCCATGACGACCTGCCGGCCATGGACGACGACGCCCTGCGCCGCGGCCGTCCCACCACCCATATCGCCTTCGACGAAGCCACCGCGATCCTGGCCGGCGATGCCCTGCAGACGCGCGCGTTCGGCCTGCTCGCCGATGCGGCGCTGCCGGCGCAGCTGCGCGTGCATTGCCTGCAGGCGCTGACCCATGCCTCGGGTGCGGCCGGCATGTGTGGCGGCCAGGCGCTGGACATCGACGCCACCGGCCACGCCCAGCCGCTGGCCGCACTGCAGCGGATGCATGCGCTCAAGACCGGCGCGCTGATCCGCGCGGCGGTGCGGATGGGCGCGCTGTGTGGCGACGCACCGCAGACCGATCTGCTGCAGCTGGACGCATTCGCCAGCGCGCTGGGCCTGGCCTTCCAGGTCCGCGATGACATTCTCGATGTGGAAGCCAGCTCCGAGCAGCTCGGCAAGACCGCCGGCAAGGACGTCGCGCAGGCCAAGTCGACCTTCCCCGCCCTGCTCGGCATGGACGGTGCCAAGGCCGAACTGGCCGCACTCAGCGAACGCATGCACGACAGTCTGGCCGGGTACGACGAACGCGCCGATGCACTGCGTGCACTCGGACGGTTGGCGGTCGAACGCGATCACTGAACCGCGGGTGGGTCGAACGTCGGGCCATGCGTCCCCTGCGGGCGAATGTCCCTCCGGCGTCGGCCTGCGGTAGGTTCGCTCGCGAGACACGCCTACGAAAAAAAGGTTTTTCTCCCCTCTGAGGGGAGCGGCTTGTTGCAAGGGCCGTCGCAGGGTGAGTACGACGCTACACGCTTGGACGGGAAGTGCCGGCGACGTGTGGGTCGGGTGGTGTCTCCGTT
>NZ_JBFULB010000224.1:0-6633 GCF_056400545.1 Stenotrophomonas sp. P5_A8
CCAAGGGCAAGCAGCGCCTGATCATCAAGGACACCGATGGTTCCGAGCACGAAGAGCTGATCCCGAAGTACCGTCAGGTGATCGTGTTCGAAGGCGAGCACGTGACCAAGGGCGAAACCATCGTGGACGGCGAGCCGAGCCCGCAGGACATCCTGCGTCTGCKGGGCGTCGAGCCGCTGGCGGCCTACCTGGTCAAGGAAATCCAGGACGTGTACCGCCTGCAGGGCGTGAAGATCAACGACAAGCACATCGAAGTGATCACCCGTCAGATGCTGCGCAAGGTCGAGATCACCGACCAGGGCAGCAGCAAGTTCCTGAATGGCGAGCAGGCCGAGCGCCAGCGCGTCATCGAGGAAAATGCACGCCTGACCGCCCGCAACGAGCTGATCGCCCGTTTCGATCCGGTCCTGCTGGGTATCACCAAGGCGTCGCTGGCCACTGAATCGTTCATCTCGGCGGCCTCCTTCCAGGAAACCACCCGCGTGTTGACCGAAGCTGCCGTCCGCGGCACCAAGGACAACCTGCGCGGCCTGAAGGAAAACGTCATCGTCGGCCGCCTGATCCCGGCCGGTACCGGTCTGTCGTACCACGCCAACCGCCGTCGCAACGCCTCGGGTCTGACCGACTCGGAAATGCAGACCCTGTCCGGCTCCGCGCCGGTAGTGGCTGAAGTGGCAGCGCCGGCACCGGTGGCCGTGGCATCGACCGACGCCGAACAGGCGCCGGGCAGCGACGAGTAATACGCAGGCCCGGCTCCGGCCGGGCCCGCGGCAGGGCAGGGTGCCGACCTCCGGGTCGGCCTCTTCCCGACAGGACACGGCGCAGGCTGGTCCGATGAATCGGCAGCACCGGCCACTGGCCGGATCGCCACCGATGAGGTAGGATGCCCGCCGGTCTTGCAAAGGACCGGCTTGACAACCTGAACGGGGGGCACGGAAAAGGCTCCCCTGTAACGGCCCGGGATCAGGGCTGGCCGGGCGCGTGCGCATTTGACTGCGTTTTCGCCGGGTTGCTACAATCGTCTGTCTCAGCAGGCCGGTTTCTCGCCTGCTCGCACATTTCCGCATTCAATGGCCAGTCTTTTCATTGGCCTCTCTCAGAAGAACATACTGATGGCGACGATCAATCAGCTTGTCCGCAAGCCGCGGCAGGCAACCACTTATAAGAGTGCCTCCCCGGCTCTCGATAAGTGCCCCCAGCGCCGTGGCGTCTGCACGCGCGTGTACACCACCACTCCGAAGAAGCCGAACTCGGCGCTTCGCAAGGTTGCCAAGGTTCGCCTGACCAACCAGGAAGAAGTGATTAGCTACATCGGCGGCGAAGGCCACAACCTGCAGGAGCACTCCGTGGTCCTGATCCGTGGCGGTCGCGTCAAGGATCTGCCGGGTGTGCGTTACCACACCGTGCGTGGCTCGCTGGACGCCTCCGGCGTTGCCAAGCGTCGCCAGGGCCGTTCCAAGTACGGCGCCAAGCGTCCGAAGAGCTAAGGGAAAGTACACATGTCTCGTAAAGGTAATACGCCGCAGCGCTCTGTCCTGCCGGATCCGAAGCACGGAAGTGAAACCATCGCACGCTTCATCAACATGGTGATGCTGAGCGGCAAGAAGTCGGTCGCTGAAAAGATCGTCTATGGCGCCATGGACGTGATCGGCGAAAAGAACCCGAATTCCGTCGAGCTGGTTCAGAAGGCTCTGGAAAACGTGGCTCCGTCGGTCGAAGTCAAGTCCCGTCGCGTCGGTGGTGCCACCTACCAGGTGCCCGTCGAAGTGCGTTCCTCGCGCAAGATGGCGCTGGCCATGCGTTGGCTGATCGACTCCGCGCGCAAGCGTGGTGAGAACACCATGCCGAAGAAGCTGGCTGCCGAACTGCTGGACGCCTCGGAAAACCGTGGTGGCGCTATCAAGAAGCGCGAAGAAACCCACCGCATGGCCGAAGCCAACAAGGCATTCGCCCACTACCGCTGGTGAGTTTGACGGCCTTGCAAAACAGGCACGGCGGCACTATCTCCTAGTGCCGCTTCGCGGCACCTGGGGTGCCGCGCCAATCCGAAGGCCGCCGAAAGGCGGCGTTCGGCCATCCGAATTCCAAGAAATTGAGAGGCTCCCGTGGCCCGCAACACTCCCATCGAGCGTTACCGCAACTTCGGCATCATGGCTCACATCGATGCTGGCAAGACCACCACGTCCGAGCGCATCCTGTTCTACACCGGCAAGAGCCACAAGATCGGTGAAGTGCACGACGGCGCTGCCACCATGGACTGGATGGAGCAGGAGCAGGAGCGTGGCATCACGATCCAGTCCGCTGCGACCACCGCGTTCTGGAAGGGCATGGACAAGTCCCTGCCGGAGCACCGCTTCAACATCATCGATACCCCCGGACACGTCGACTTCACCATCGAAGTGGAGCGTTCGCTGCGCGTGCTCGACGGTGCGGTGTTCGTGCTGTGCGCCGTCGGTGGCGTGCAGCCGCAGTCGGAAACCGTGTGGCGCCAGGCCAACCGGTACAAGGTGCCGCGCATTGCCTTCGTCAACAAGATGGACCGCACCGGTGCCAACTTCACCAAGGTCGTGGGCCAGCTGAAGGCCAAGCTCGGCGCCACCGCCGTGCCGATGCAGCTGCCGATCGGCGCTGAAGAAGGCTTCAAGGGCGTGGTCGACCTGATCAAGATGAAGGCCATCCATTGGGATGAAGCCTCGCAGGGCATGAAGTTCGAGTACCTGGAAATCCCGGCCGACATGCAGGCGGAGGCCGAAGAGGCCCGCACCTACATGATCGAAGCCGCGGCTGAAGCCAGCGAAGAGCTGATGGAAAAGTACCTGGGCGGCGAAGAACTGACCGAGGCCGAGATCGTCGAGGCCCTGCGCGTGCGCACCCTGGCCACCGACATCGTGCCGATGTACTGCGGTTCGGCGTTCAAGAACAAGGGCGTGCAGGCCATGCTCGACGGCGTGGTGCAGCTGCTGCCGTCGCCGATCGACGTGCCGGACGTGACCGGTACCGACGTGGACGATGAAACCATCGCCCTGAGCCGCAAGTCCGACGACAAGGCCCCGTTCTCGGCCCTGGCCTTCAAGATCATCACCGATCCGTTCGTGGGCGCGCTGACCTTCTTCCGTGTCTACTCGGGCACCCTGAACGCCGGCGACCAGCTGCTGAACTCGGTCAAGGGCAAGAAGGAGCGCATCGGCCGCATCCTGCAGATGCATTCCAACGATCGCGAAGAGATCAAGGAAGTGCTGGCCGGTGACATCGCGGCTGCTGTGGGCCTGAAGGACACCACCACCGGTGACACCCTGTGCTCGCAGGACCACCCGATCATCCTGGAGCGCATGGTGTTCCCGGAGCCGGTCATCTCGATGGCCGTCGAACCGAAGACCAAGTCCGACCAGGAAAAGATGGGTCTGGCCCTCGGCCGTCTGGCCCAGGAAGATCCGTCGTTCCGCGTCAAGACCGACGAAGAATCCGGCCAGACCATCATCTCGGGCATGGGCGAGCTGCACCTGGACATCATCGTCGACCGCATGAAGCGCGAGTTCAACGTTGAAGCCAACGTGGGCAAGCCGCAGGTTGCGTACCGCGAAACCATTCAGATGGCCGACGTCAAGTCGGACTACAAGCACGCCAAGCAGTCCGGTGGTAAGGGTCAGTACGGTCACGTCGTGATCGAGCTGTCGCCGATCACCGCTGAAGACCGTGCAGATCMGAAGCTGGCCGCCGGCATCAAGGATGATTTCCTGTTCATCAACGACATCACCGGTGGCGTGATTCCGAAGGAATTCATTCCGTCGATCGAAAAGGGCCTGCGCGAAACCATCACCAGCGGTCCGCTGGCCGGCTTCCCGGTCGTGGACGTCAAGGTGAAGCTGGTGTTCGGCTCGTACCATGACGTCGACTCCTCGGAAATGGCGTTCAAGCTGGCTTCCTCGATGGCCTTCAAGCAGGGCTTCCAGAAGGCCAAGCCGGTCCTGCTGGAACCGATCATGAAGGTCGAGATCGTGACCCCGGAGGATTACCAGGGTGACGTGATGGGCGACGTCAGCCGTCGTCGTGGCGTGCTGCAGGGTTCGAGCACCACCGGTGACGGTTCGGCCAGCATCATCAACGCGATGATCCCGCTGGGTGAAATGTTCGGTTACGCCACCTCGCTGCGTTCGCAGACCCAGGGTCGCGCGACGTTCACGATGGAATTCGACCACTACGAGCCGGCGCCGAACAACATCGCCGAAACCGTGATCAAGAAGTCCTGAGCGTAAGCTCGGGACTCCACCTCATTCTTTTCTGATATCCAAGGTATACAACAATGGCMAAGGGTAAGTTCGAGCGCACCAAGCCGCACGTCAACGTCGGCACCATCGGTCACGTCGAYCACGGCAAGACCACGCTGACCGCYGCACTGACCAAGATCGGTGCYGAGCGCTTCGGTGGCGARTTCAAGGATTACTCSGCGATCGACGCCGCGCCGGAAGAAAAGGCGCGTGGCATCACGATCTCGACCGCGCACGTCGAATACGAATCCACCGAGCGTCATTACGCCCACGTGGATTGCCCGGGCCATGCTGACTACGTCAAGAACATGATCACCGGTGCTGCCCAGATGGACGGCGCGATCCTGGTCTGCTCGGCCGCTGACGGCCCGATGCCGCAGACCCGCGAGCACATCCTGCTGTCGCGTCAGGTCGGCGTGCCGTACATCGTCGTGTTCCTGAACAAGGCCGACATGGTGGACGACGCCGAGCTGCTGGAACTGGTCGAAATGGAAGTCCGCGAGCTGCTGAGCAAGTACGACTTCCCGGGCGACGACACCCCGATCATCGCGGGCTCGGCCCGTCTGGCGCTGGAAGGCGACCAGAGCGACATCGGCGTGCCGTCGGTGATCAAGCTGGTCGAGGCGCTGGACACCTGGATCCCGCTGCCGGAGCGTGACGTCGACAAGGCATTCCTGATGCCGGTCGAAGACGTGTTCTCGATCTCGGGCCGCGGCACCGTGGTGACCGGTCGTATCGAGCGCGGCGTGATCAAGGTCGGCGAAGAAATCGAAATCGTCGGTATCCGCGACACCGTCAAGACCACCGTGACCGGCGTGGAAATGTTCCGCAAGCTGCTCGACCAGGGTCAGGCAGGCGACAACGCCGGTCTGCTGCTGCGCGGCACCAAGCGTGACGACGTCGAGCGTGGYCAGGTCCTCTGCAAGCCGGGTTCGATCAAGCCGCACACCCAGTTCGACGCCGAAGTCTACGTCCTGTCCAAGGATGAAGGCGGCCGCCACACCCCGTTCTTCAAGGGCTACCGTCCGCAGTTCTACTTCCGYACCACCGACATCACCGGTGCGGTCGAGCTGCCGGAAGGCGTGGAAATGGTCATGCCGGGCGACAACGTGAAGATGGTTGTCACCCTGATCAACCCGGTCGCCATGGATGAAGGCCTGCGCTTCGCGATTCGTGAAGGCGGTCGTACCGTCGGCGCCGGCGTGGTCTCCAAGATCCTCAAGTAATTTCGTAATACCGGCGGTTGCTTAGCGCTGCCGGTCTCGCGAATGGCGGGCCGGGAACCTCGGTCCGCCTTCGCCGTCTAAGGGAAGGCAGTTTTTCAGTACGCCAGTAGCTCAATTGGCAGAGCAGCGGTCTCCAAAACCGCAGGTTGGGGGTTCGAGTCCCTCCTGGCGTGCCACTTCTCCCTTCCAGCGGCCATGCCATGCCGCCTCAGCAGCCAGAGCCGGATKAACAGCAAGATCGAGCATTCCAAGGACAACACCTCTACTGGAGGTGACATCGTCAAGTACGCCGCCGCAACCATTCTGGTGCTGGCGGGTCTCTTTGCTTGGTACTGGTTCGGCACCCCTGAGCATGCGTCCCAGAGTGCATGGGCCGGTCCGCTTCGCGGTCTGGCCGTTGTCGTTGGCCTCGCGGCCGGCGTTGGCGTGTTCCTGATGACCGGCAAAGGTCGCGACACGCGTGCGTTTCTTTCCGAATCGCGTTTCGAACTGCGCAAGGTTGTCTGGCCGACCCGCCAGGAAGCCATCCGCATGACCTGGGTGGTGATCGTGGTTGTGATCATCCTCAGCCTCCTGCTGGGCGGATTTGATTTCCTGATTCAGAAAGCGACCCAGTGGTTCCTGGGTCGATAAGGAGAAACCAGTGAAGCGTTGGTACGTCGTTCACGCCTATTCGGGCTTCGAAAAGTCGGTTGCGCAGGCTCTGCGCGATCGCATCGTGCGTGACGAGATGCAGGAGCGCTTCGGTGATGTCCTGGTCCCGACCGAGGAAGTGGTCGAAATGCGCGCCGGCCAGAAGCGCCGTTCCGAGCGCAAGTTCTTCCCGGGTTACGTGCTGGTCCAGATCGAGACCCACGAAGAAAACGGTATCCCGCGCATCGACAACGAAAGTTGGCATCTTGTGAAGGACACCTCCAAGGTGATGGGCTTCATCGGCGGTACTGCCGATCGTCCGCTGCCGATCCGTGATGAAGAGGCTGCTGCCATCCTGGACCGCGTTCAGGAAGGCGTGGAAAAGCCCCGTCCGAAGGTGCTGTTCGAGCCGGGCCAGATGGTCCGTGTCACCGAAGGCCCGTTCAACGACTTCAATGGCGTGGTCGAGGAAGTCAACTACGAGAAGAGCCGTCTGCGCGTCTCGGTGC
>NZ_JBFULB010000225.1:0-6608 GCF_056400545.1 Stenotrophomonas sp. P5_A8
GAGCAGCACGCCCTGGATCTCCGGCGGGGCCGAGATCGGCAGGAACAAAGCGGGCGCGSTCAGCGCCCGGTCGCCTTGTTCGCTGGCATTTTTCCAGCGTGCCCGGCCGTCCCGCAGCGAGAACGTCTCGCTGACCTTGGCCTTGGTGTAGTTGTTGCCCTGGGCCTGGTAGTCGATCAACAGCCCGTTGCCGTCCAGGCGCCACTGCGCCTTTATGTCGTCCCCGCGGCCGCGGTCGTTGTAGCGGTACTCGACCTCTGTCCGGCCGGCAGCTGCGGCCTTGACGATTTGCTTGCCGGCGATATTGCCTTGCAGCAGCACGTGATCCTCGCGCGCCGCCGCCGCATTGGCGGTCACGCTGACGAACAGCAACAACAGGACAGCAAGCTTGTGCATGGGATTCCCTCGACGCAGGCACGGGTTGTGCCGACCGAGGCCGCAGGCTCGCAGTGCATCGGGCTGGCGGCGCCCGAGCCGGTGGGATCAGACGGCCGGGCCGTTCAATCCGGCCGGATCGGACGTCAACGCACGGCGCCGGAACGCGGTAGGGGTCAGGCCGGTCATGCGTTTGAAGACCGTATTGAAGGTCGACTTGCTGCCAAAGCCGCAGGCCAGGGCGATATCCAGAACGGAGCGCGGATCACCGGGATCGGCCAGGCAGTGCTCGGCATCGGCGATCCGGAAGCCGTTGACGAACTCGAAGAAATTCTGCCCAAGCTGCTGGTTCAATGCCTGGGAGATGTAGTTGGGCGACCAGCCGCTGCGTTCACTGAGCCGCCCCAGGTCGAGCTCACTATCACGGTGCAGGCCGTGCTGTCGCATCAGCGCGCCGAGGTCGGCGGCGATCTGCGCGCGTTCGGGCTCGCTCAGGCCCGAGCGCGCATAGCGAGCGGCGGGATCGGCCGATTCTGCCGGTGTCGCCTGTTCATCGAGCAAGTCTGCCGGCATCAGCACGCCGAGGCGCAGCCCGCCCCATGCGAGCAGGTAGGTGACCACCATCATGACCACGGCGAGTACCGCGCCGGGCCAGTGCCAGGTTCTGGCGCTGACTTCCACGCTGATCCGCTCGAGGCCCACGATAAGCCACAGCACGGCAATCACCGTGATCAGATGGCGAAGCCAGGCGATCCGCAGGCTCGCCTCATCGGCGGAAACCTCTTCGAGGCGGCGCGGCGCGTCACGCAGCCGCCAGGCGGAGAGGGCGAGGTAGGGCACCGTAATAGCCACCCAGGCATGGACGATCACCTGGAGCATTGCCGCACCCGGACCCGACGCGACGAGCGCCGGCCAGACCGCCAGCGCAAGCATGAAAACAGCGACCAGCGCGGACGGCAGAAAATGCCAGCCCGCCCAAGCCTTCGGTCGGGTGGCAACCCCGGGCAGCAGGCTCGACGCGTAGGCGTACAGCAGTGGACCGGTCAGATAGACCGGAACGACGTTGATCACCTGCAGCCAGGCAACGGCGGGGACCGGCAGCCACGCCTGCCAGCCAGTGAGCACGGCACTGGCGAACATCGACAGACCCAGCGTCCCGAAGAACGCAGCGAGCAGGTGACTGKTGCGGGTACCGGCACGGAGCGCCAGCGCCATCGTCAGTGCCGTGATCCCGACCGTTATCGACTGTGCGGCGAACGCCAGGGTGGTGAGCGGGGTCATTGGCGGATGTGCCTCATGCCAGGACGAAAATGGCGACGACAGCAACGGGCGATGTCGACCGAGCTGCACCTTGACACAGTCCGCAGGCGCAGGGGCCGACGTTCGTATCGGCTGTCAGCCGTCGTGCCGTTCATTTTCCAGCATCAATGGCCGCGCCATGTCTTTGATCCACGTCCCCAGGATGTAGAAGAGGGGGAGGGTGCTGAGCGCGCCGAGCAACAGCAGCACGCGCGCATTGTCGAGCAGTCGGCGCGGGTCGCACTCGAGCGGGCCACTGTTGCCCTTGCCCATCCGCACACAGCCGTGCTCCGGATAGGCCATGGCATGGGCGCCCCAGGCAAACAGCGCGGCAAGCAGCGCGAACAGCAGCATCACGCCGACCTCGGTATCGCGTTTACCCAGACGCTCCCAGCGCTGCGCCAGCCGTAGGTTCAACATGCTTCAACATCCCTGTTCATACCAACCCCAACGAAGAACGGC
Organism: Stenotrophomonas sp. P5_A8; assembly: GCF_056400545.1. Lineage (NCBI taxonomy): Bacteria > Pseudomonadati > Pseudomonadota > Gammaproteobacteria > Lysobacterales > Lysobacteraceae > Stenotrophomonas > Stenotrophomonas sp. P5_A8. Next base: position 2,137 of record NZ_JBFULB010000225.1, read on the forward strand.
GCACAGTATCGCGCAGACCTGTCGGGCAGGCGCGGCATCGGCACACACGGGAGGCGATTCCCCCCGGAGTATAGTGACCCCATCCTCACCACAAGGATCGACGCGATGCAGAAGGGCTCGGATCTACTGGTCAAGGCGCTGGAGAACGAAGGCGTAGACCGCATCTTTGGCGTACCGGGCGAGGAGAACCTGGATTTTCTGGAATCGCTCCGGAACTCGGGCATCGAACTGGTCCTCACCCGCCACGAGCAGGCGGCCGCCTTCATGGCCGCCACCCACGGCCGGCTCACCGGCAGGCCCGGCGTATGCCTGGCCACGCTCGGTCCGGGCGCACTGAATTTCTCCACCGGTGCGGCGTATGCCCATCTGGGCGCGTGGCCGATGATTCTCATCACCGGCCAGAAGGCGGTGATGAGCGCCAAGCAGGCCCGCTTCCAGATCGTGGATATCGTGGCGTCGATGAAGCCGCTCACGAAAATGACACGCCAGATCGTCAGCCCGGCGGCCATTCCCGCGATGGTGCGTGATGCCTTCCGCGTGGCGATGGAAGAACGCCCCGGGCCGGTGCACCTGGAGCTGCCGGAGGATGTCGCGGGCGAGGAAGTGGAGGATGTTCCGGTCATTCCGGTCCACCCGCTGGATCGTCCCCTCGCGCCGCCTGCCGCACTGGACCGGGCAGAAGCGGCCATCCTCGCGGCCAAACGGCCGCTGGTGATGATCGGCGCAGCCGCAAGCCGGCCATGGCTCACCGAGGCGCTGTCCGCATTCGTGGCGCGCACGCGCCTGCCGTTTTTCAACACGCAGATGGGCAAGGGCGCCGTCACCGGCGGCTCCAACCTGTACATGGGAACGGCCGCACTCTCCGAGGGCGACTATGTGCACGAGGCCATTGCCCGCGCCGACCTGATCATCGCCATCGGCCATGACACCGTCGAAAAGCCGCCGTTCCTGATGAAGAGCAGCGGCGGGCCGAAGGTGATCCATGTCAGCTTCCAGTCCGCCACGGTCGAGCAGGTCTACCACCCCGATATCGAGGTGCTGGGCGATATCGGCGCCTCGGTTGACGCCCTGGCCGGGCGGCTCGAAGGCCGCCTGTCCGCCGACGAGGGCATGATCGACCTGCGCCAGAAGATCCTCGCCCGGCTCAACGACCGCGCGGAGGAGGACCGCTTCCCGGTCACGCCGCAACGGCTGGTGCATGACGTGCGCCAGGCCATGCCAGACGATGGCATCGTTTGCCTCGACAACGGCATGTACAAGATCTGGTTCGCCCGCAACTACCGCACGCACGTGGCCAACACACTGCTGCTCGACAATGCGCTCGCCACGATGGGCGCCGGCCTGCCGTCCGCCATGATGGCGGCGATGCTGTACCCACAGCGCCGCGTCATGGCCGTGTGCGGCGACGGCGGCTTCATGATGAACTCGCAGGAGATGGAAACCGCCGTGCGGCTGGGACTGAACCTGGTCGTGGTGATCCTCAACGACAGTGCCTACGGCATGATCCGCTGGAAGCAGGCAGTGGATGGCTTCGAGGATTTCGGCATGCGCTTTGGCAATCCCGATTTCGTGAAATATGCCGAGGCCTACGGCGCGAAGGGGAGCCGGGTGACGGCCGTCGACGAACTGGCGCCCATGATCGAGGCGGCCTTCGCGGGCGGTGGCGTGCACCTGCTGGATGTACCGATCGACTATTCCGAAAACACCCGCGTGCTGGTGGATGAACTGCGCAACCGCACGCCGGACGTGAGCTGCGAATAGTCGCCACCGCATACCGTTGGAAAAAAGGAGTCCAGGATGTTGACCGTCGTCCAGGCGTTTGACCGCACACCGATCACCGACATCGGTTTCGACACTGCCGCAGCCCTGGAGCACAAGCTCAGCGCCGCCGAGCGGGTGTTCAAGGACCGTGACGGCTGGCTCAAGCCGCACGAGCGCATCGCGATCCTGCGCAGGCTTGCCGCCTTGATGGAGGCCAGGCGCGACCATCTCGCCCTGCAGATTGCACGCGAGGGCGGCAAGCCGTTGCCGGATGCCATCGTCGAGACCACGCGCGCCATCGATGGTGTCCACAACGCCGCGGACGAACTACGCAACTTCGCCGGTCGCGAGATCCCGATGGGGCTGTCGGCCGCATCGGAGGGACGCTGGGCATTCACCACCCGGGAGCCGATCGGCATCGTCGCGGCGATCTCCGCGTTCAATCACCCGCTGAACCTGATCGTCCACCAGGTTGCCCCGGCCATCGCAGTCGGTTGCCCGGTCATCATCAAGCCCGCTTCGGCAACGCCACTGTCCTGCCTGGAGTTCGTGGCGATGGCGCACGAGGCAGGGCTGCCCGAACCGTGGTGCCAGAGCTTCATCCCGGAGGGCAACGATTTGGCCGAGGCCCTGGCCACCGACAAACGCATTGGCTTCCTGAGCTTCATCGGCTCGGCGAGGGTAGGGTGGTCGTTGCATGCCAAGCTCGCACACGGCGCACGTTCGGCGCTGGAGCACGGCGGCGTTGCGCCCGCCATTGTCGACCGCAGCGCCGACCTGGCCAGGATCATTGAACCGATCGTCAAGGGCGGCTATTACCACGCCGGCCAGGTGTGCGTGTCCACCCAGCGCATCTTCGTCCACAACGCCATTGCCGACGATTTCACCCAGGCCCTCATCGCCCGGGTAGAACGGCTGCGTACCGGCGACCCGACCCTGCAGGACACCGACGTGGGCCCGCTGATCCTGCCGCGCGAGGCTGACCGCGTCGCCGACTGGATTGACGAGGCGGTACGCGGCGGCGCGAAGCTTGCCACCGGCGGCAAGCGCCTCTCCGAGACCACGCTGCAGCCCACCGTGCYGCTCGACCCGGCCAGCGACGCACGGGTGACCACGCAGGAAGTCTTCGGGCCGGTGGTGGCGGTGTATCGCTATGCCGAGTTGGACGAAGCGATCGCGCGCGCAAACTCCTTGCCGACCGCGTTCCAGGCCAGCGTCTTCGCGCAGGACATCGACATCGCCATGCGCGCCGCCAACCGGCTGGATGCCTCAGCCGTGATGATCAACGACCCGACTGCGTTCCGCACCGATTGGATGCCGTTTGCAGGGCGCAGGGAGTCGGGCTACGGCACCGGCGGCATTCCGTACACCATGCGGGACATGTCGCAGGAGAAGATGATCCTGATGCGCAGGAGCTGATGGGGTGAGCAGGGGAGGAGCCTTGTGCACTTGGGACGGGCTTGGCTAGAGTGATGCGACGGGGGCATATCACAGTGGCGCAACGGCCTCGCCCGTGATGCGTCACATTAATGCCCTCTGCAGCGCGAGGTCGTTTGGCCTGGCAAGAAGGAGAGTAAGTGGAGCGCGTACACAAGGAATTGTCCCTTGCCGATGTGGCGGGCTGGGGATCGGCATGCGTGACCTTTGGTCTGATTCAAGGCGCGCTGTATCTGCGGGCGTACTGGAGTCAATTCGGCCTGGACCCGTTCCAGTTCGTTGCAGTAGGCGAACTGGCGCTGACCGGGCTCACAAGTATCGGCACGGTGCTGGGTTTGATGCTGGTTGCCCTGTTGTTTGGGGGCTGGCTGGAGGTCAAGCTCACCGGCACCACCACAATGCGCAATCGACTCTCGTGGCTCGCGCCGGTTCTTTTCTTCGCTGGCCTGGGCGCGATCATCTGGTGGGCCGGCGCGTGGGTTTTGCTGATTGGCATCCTGTTGACGATTGGATGTCTGCTGGTGGTGACGCTATCCCCGGTCGTGCCTGGTGCCGTCAAGAAGTCACCGTGGCTGGTGTACAGCGTATCGATGTTGGTCTATGTATCGATCGCGTCAAGCTGGCTAGGAAGCGAACGCGCGCGTGCCATCATCGATGGAAAGGCCAAGCACCTGTCAACCGTGACCATTGAGAGCGACACCCTCAGCGATCTCAATCTCATTGGCCGACTGGGTGATACCTATGCCTTGTGGGACCCAGTGCGTAAGACCACCATTCTGATACCCACAGGCAACGTCAAGAAGTTGGAGACAACGCGGAAGCAGTCAGCGGCGCCATCAAGAGCGCGTTAGCTGGCGTAGCCTAAGGTTGTGTTGTGGCGCGTCGTGCGCAAGCTTGTGCACCTGGGCGCTCCGCGAATTCTAAGGCTGAAGGACGAGCCCTCTACCATTTCGCATTCTTGGTACAAATCCATCGCGTTGCGCACGCAGAACGCCTGAAATCGCAGGAATTTCCTCCTGGAAAAGCGTGAAGTCCGTTGCGTGCTACGCATGCACCCAAGTGTTGCGTGCGCACCTATGCCTAAACGCAACACCCGGCGCTGCCTCTCCCTTTGGCCCTATCGCAACCGTTTCGTCCTAGCTGACCGTGGACCGCGCAATTTGGCGCCATGAATTGCGGAACTTGGCCGACTGCTTGTCCAGGGAGGCCAGTGGGTGATTGTTCTGCTGGCTGCGCTGGGCATCTCATTGAGCATCGGCCTGACTGCGTCGTCC
>NZ_JBFULB010000226.1:0-6585 GCF_056400545.1 Stenotrophomonas sp. P5_A8
CGCCAACACCGGCACCGCCCTGACCGCCAGCGGCCCGGCGCCATCGGCCACGGTGCTCAGCGCGCCGTCGGCCCCGGCCGCGCGGGCCAACAAAGCCGGCCGCGTGGTGAGCGGGCAGGTCTACTCCTACATGAAGGACGGGGTGCGCCACTACACCAGCGCCCGCCCGGCGCAGTTGGCCAGCCTCGGCCCGGTGCGCACCATCCACTACACCTTCATCGAGCGCTGTTACGCCTGCGGGGCCAACCCCGGCGTGAACTTCGGCTCGGTGCGGCTCAACACCACCGCGTTCCAGAGCGAGATCACCGCCGCCGCGCGCGAGTTCGGGGTCGAGGAAGCCGTGGTCCGCGCGATCATCCACGCCGAATCGGCCTACAACCCGACCGCGCTCAGCCGCGCCGGCGCCCAGGGCCTGATGCAGCTGATGCCGCCCACCGCGCGCCGCTTCGGCGTTACCGACTCCTACGACGCCGCGCAGAACATCCGCGGCGGCGTGCAGTACCTGTCCTGGCTGCTCAAGCGCTTCAACGGCAACCTCACCCTGGCCGCCGCCGGTTACAACGCAGGCGAGGGTGCCGTGGATCGCCATGGTGGCGTACCGCCTTACAGTGAGACCCAGTACTACGTGAAGCGGGTGGCGCAGCTGGCCGAACGCTACCGTGGTGCGCAGGCCACCACCCAGTGAGCCGACGCGCCCATGGCGCTGGCTGGCCTCCATGCCGTAATGTCGTGTCGTAATGTCGTTCCGTAGTACCGCGTTGTGTGGCCGACTTCGGTTCAGCTACACTCGCGGCTGATTCAATGTGGACTGGCCCCCACCGGTCTGCTGGCAGCCTCAAGCTACCTAAATCAATATCGGAGTGCCGGATGGCCAACGATGGGGTAAACGATCCAGTCGATACTGGACGTCGACGATTCCTTTCAGCAACCACTGCGGTGGTCGGAGCGGTCGGCGTCGGATTTGCAGCAGTGCCGTTCATCAAGTCCTGGAATCCCAGCGCCCGCGCCAAGCTGGCCGGTGCTCCGGTGATTGCCGATATCAGCGCACTCCAGGAAGGCCAGCGACTGGTCATGGAATGGCGTGGACAGCCGATCTGGATCGTCAAGCGCTCCAAGGCGATCCTGGACGCGCTGCACGGCCTGGATGATCGGCTCAAGGATCCCGAATCCGGGGTCAAGGACCAGCAGCCGGCCTACGTGCTCAAGCAGAATCCCGAATTCCGCGCGATCAAGTCCGAGGTCTCGGTCCTGGTCGGGCTGTGCACCCACCTGGGCTGTTCGCCGGAGATGGTCGCCGAGATCCGCCCCGAGCCGTACGACCCCCAGTGGAAGGGCGGGTACTTCTGCCCCTGCCACAAGTCGCGCTTCGACATGTCCGGTCGCGTGTTCAAGGATGTCCCGGCGCCGATCAACCTGCTGGTGCCGCCGCACCATTACCAGGACGACAACACCATCATCATCGGCGTTGACCCGCAGGGGGCGGCTTGACCATGGCCAACATCCTTTCCCGCACCGCCACCGGCGTCGCCGACTGGGTCAACACGCGCGCCCCCGGCCTGATGCCGGTCTACCGCAAGCACGTGACCGAGTACTACGCGCCGAAGAACTTCAACATCTGGTACTACTTCGGTTCGTTGGCGCTGCTGATCCTGGTCAACCAGATCGTGACCGGCATCTTCCTCACGATGCACTACAAGACCGATGCGGCCGAAGCGTTCGCCTCCGTCGAGTACATCATGCGTGACGTGGAGTGGGGCTGGCTGATCCGCTACATGCACTCCACCGGGGCCTCGCTGTTCTTCATCGTGGTCTACCTGCACATGTTCCGCGGGCTGTTGTATGGCAGCTACCAGAAACCGCGCGAGCTGGTGTGGATCCTGGGCATGCTGATCTACCTGGTGCTGATGGCCGAAGCCTTCATGGGCTATGTGCTGCCGTGGGGGCAGATGTCGTTCTGGGGCGCGAAGGTGATCATCTCGCTGTTCGGCGCGATTCCGGTGATCGGTACCGGGCTGACCGAATGGATCATGGGGGATTACCTGCCCAGCGACGCCACCCTCAACCGCTTCTTCGCCCTGCACGTGATCGCCCTGCCGCTGGTGCTGTTGCTGCTGGTGGTGCTGCATCTGGGCGCGCTGCACGAAGTCGGCTCGAACAACCCCGACGGCGTGGAAATCAAGAAGGGTCCCAAGGGCAACCGCTGGTCGGCCACMGCGCCCACCGACGGCATCCCGTTCCATCCCTACTACACGCTCAAGGACGGGGTGGGCGCCGGGTTCCTGCTGATCATCGCCGCCTTCATCATCTTCTTCGCCCCGGCCTTCGGCGGCCTGTTCCTGGAACACGACAACTTCACCGAGGCCAATCGCCTGGTCACGCCCGAGCACATCAAGCCGGTCTGGTACTACACCCCGTACTACGCGATGTTGCGGGTGGTGCCCAACAAGCTCGGTGGCGTGCTGGTGATGTTCTCGGCCATCGCGATCCTGTTCCTGGTGCCGTGGCTGGACCGCGCGCGGGTCAAGTCCTACCGCTACCGCGGCTGGCTCTCGCGCGGCCTGCTCGGCGTGTTCGCGGTGTGCTTCGTCTGGCTCGGTGTGATCGGCTCCGGCCCCGGCACCGACGCACATGAAACCTACGTGGGCCGCGTATTGACCTTCCTGTACTTCGCCTTCTTCATCACCATGCCGCTATGGACCAGGCTGGACAGGACCAAACCGGTACCGGATCGGGTGACCACGCATGACTGACCACTGGATTGTCCGGCTGGCCTGCGCGGCCGCCTTGATGCTGGCCAGCAGCCTGGCCGGCGCCGCCGAAGGCGGCACCACCCTGCAGGCCGGCAACGACCTCGGCGACCGCGCCTCGCTGCAGCGCGGCGCGCAGCTGTACATGAACTACTGCTCCGGCTGCCATGCGCTGAAGTACCTGCGCTACTCGCGGATGGCGGCCGACCTGGGCCTGAGCGAAGAAGAGGTCATGACCAACCTCAACTTCACCGGCACCCCGATCGGCGAGCAGATCCCGGTAAGCATGCCCAAGGCCCAGGCCGAGAAATGGTTCGGCAAGATGCCGCCGGACCTCAGCCTGATCGCCCGGGTGCGAGGTAGTGACTGGGTCTATACCTACCTCAAGTCGTTCTACCTCGATCCGTCCCGGCCGCTGGGCTGGAACAACCGACTTTTCCCCAATGCCTCCATGCCCAACCCGCTATGGGAGATGCAGGGCCTGYAGCACGCGATACACGGCAAGCCGGAAAGCCCGGGGGCAGACGCGCCGGTGGTCGGGCTGAAGATCGAACAGCCGGGCAACGTGAGCGCTGCCGAGTACGACCAGACGGTGCGCGATATCACCAACTTCCTGGAGTACGCCGGCGAACCGGCCGCGCTCAAGCGCCAGAAGCTCGGCGTGTGGGTGATCCTGTTCCTTGCGCTGCTCACCTTCCTGGCGTACCTGCTCAAGAAGGAATACTGGAAGGACGTGCACTGAGCGCCATCCCGCCGCCGAGCATCGATCGATCCGATCAGGGGTCGATCGGCCTATTGGCTTTTGTGATGGGCAGTTGCACACTCGGGTACTGTGACGACCGCTGGCAATGGGCTGGCGGCGCCGATACGACCGGCGGTTACCGGACGTTGGAGAGCCTTTGATGGCGGCGAGCGTACGCATGCGGAACACCCTGACGCTGTTTTCCTCGAACGACGATGTCCTGTGCCATCGCGTGCGCCTGGTATTGGCGGCCAAGGGCGTGAGCTACGACTTCGTCCCGGTCGACCCGCAGAATCCGCCCGAGGATCTGATCGACCTCAACCCGTACCATTCCGTGCCCACCCTGGTGGAGCGCGAGCTTGTGCTGTACGCGGCCTCGGTGGTCAGCGAATACCTGGACGAACGTTACCCGCACCCGCCGCTGATGCCGGTCGATCCGCTGTCGCGCGCGCGCATCCGTCTGGCGATGCTGCGCATCGAACACGACTGGGTGCCGCAGGTGCAGGCCATCCAGCTCGGCAACAAGACCCAGGCAGAGGCCGGGCGCAAGCGCCTGAAGGAACTGCTGACCAGCGCGGTGCCGCTGTTCAAGGCCAGCAAGTTCTTCCTCAACCCGGAAATGAGCCTGGCCGATTGCGCGATGGCACCGATCGTGTGGCGGCTGCAGTCGCTGGACGTGCCGCTGCCCAAGGATGGCAAGTCGATCGAGGATTACGGCAACCGGATCTTCCGCCACCCGGGCTTCATCCGCAGCCTGACCGACCAGGAAAAAAAGCTGCGCGATCTGCCCAGCTGAGCCCGGCCCGCCGGTGCAGCTGACTGCATCGGCGCTTTACGTTCGGCGCGCGGGTGCTGACCGGCGCCGGTGCGGGCGCGTACACTTGCCACTGCGCAATCGGATCCCTGCAGCCGAGCACGGCTCGGCTCTACCCCCATGACAGAAGACACTTTCCGCATGACCAGCCACCGTCCGTACCTGTTGCGGGCACTGGTGGAATGGATCAACGACAACGACCTGACGCCGCACATCCTGGTGGACGCCGGCATGCCCGGCGTGCAGGTGCCGCAGAGCGCGGTCAAGGACGGCAGGGTGGTGTTGAACATCGCCGAACGTGCCGTCGTACGCCTGCATATCGACAATGACAGCGTGAGCTTCTCGGCCCGCTTCTCCGGGACCAGTTATCCGGTGCAGGTGCCGATTTCGGCCGTGCTGGCGGTGTATGCCCGCGAGACGGGGCAGGGCATGGCCCTGCCCGATGACATCCCCGGCCACGATCCCGGCCCGGACGACGAGCTGCCGCCCGACGACAGCCCGACCCCGCCGGACGACGCGCCGCCCAAGCCGAGCGGCCGCCCGCATCTGCGCGTAGTCAAATAAAGCACCCGTGGCCGCCGCAAGGCGGCCATTTTTGTTGGGGGCGCCTACGCAGGGTCGGCTGCTCAGACGTCCTCGGCGCCGCCGGTATCCACGCCGCGCCGGATCTCGCTGATCCGCGCCGCCGACGGTCCCACGAACGCCACCAGCTCATCGCCACGCAGCACCATGCGGCCCGTGTGGCGGTCCACGCCATCGTGCGAGTACTCGAACTTGAAGGTGCGCTCCCAGCCCAGCCAGCCGTTGGGCTTGCGGCATACGCGCAGGCCGGTGCCGTGCACGCTCTGGTCCAGCCATTGCACATCGGCGGCACGGCAGGCGTTGCGGCCCAGCTCGCCGGCACGCTCGGCGGCCGCACGCGAGGCGTTCCAAAACGCGTAGGCGAACGCACCGGCAATCATCAACAGGATCAAACTGGGCATCGGTGACTCGGTGCGGTCAGGGAGGTCGAACCTCCAAGATGGCGACGAACGCGGCGCGGATCAAGCCTTGCGCGTGGTACGCGCTAGGAGGTCTGCGGCGACTGCACCGGGGGCGTCGTTGCCGGTGCTGGCGGCGTCGGCGCCGGTGGCAGCGCGCGCGCGCCGGGGTGGGGCGACGCCGGCGGCGGCGTTGGTGTTCCCTGCGGAACCCATGGCGGTGCCGACGTGCCTGCCGGGTCCGGTGGCGGCATCGGCGCCATCGACGGCGCGGTGGCCACCAGCTTCAGCAGGGCAGCCCAGTCCTGGCGGTTGAAGCTGCATTCTTCCTCGCGGCCGGGTGTGCAGCCCGGGTCCACCCCGTCGCTGGTGCTCGCCTTGGCCGGCGGCAGCTCGATCCGGCCGCTACGGTCCAGGTCAAGCTTGCGCATCGCCACCGTGTTCATCACATTGCCGCCGATCAGGTACAGGGTGCGATCACCGCCCATGTTGGCAGCGATCACCACCTCGCAATGCGATTTCCAATGCGTCACCGCGCCGCTGCCCAGCGACTGCACCAGGCCGCTGTAGCTCAAGGTTTCGCGCCGATCGCGGAGGTAGCACAGCAGGTCACCGGGCGCCGGTTTTTCCTGCGTCGGATCGGCCATCCGATACGGTCCGCTGTTCTGGTAGGCCGCACGGATGTAGTCGATGTGGCGCGGCGAGCGGGTGAAGCCGGGCACGCTGGCGCGGGTCATGACCCAGGAAATGAAGGCGGCCGACCACGGGTTGTCGACCAGAAACGCCCGGCAGTCGCTGTCGGTGTAGCGCGTCCCCGGCGGGGCCATGCAGCTCGACGCGCCCGGCTGGCTGCCCATCGGCGACAACGTGCCGCTCTGCCGCCAGTAACCGACCACCCGCTGCCAGGCAACCAGACCATTGTCGGCCAGGTGGACGTCCTCGGCTTCGGTCACGCTCAGGCTCGCCGCACGGCCATCGCGATCGATGAACGGCCGATACCACAGGCGATGCTCGTTGCAGGCGGTGTTGACGATGCTCACCGCCAACGGGCTCAACCCGAATCGCGGCGGGATATCGCAGACCTCGGCGGCGGACGCGGTGGCCGGCAGCAACGTCACCAGCGGCGACAGGCATGCAAGCAGGAGCAAGGGGCGCATGCGCGCTCTCCGGGGTGGGGGCAGGGCAAGCCTCGCAGACCCGGTCTGCCGGGGCCGTGAAAACAGCGAGGCAGATGCGCGCGTCCGCTGCGTCGTCGAGCGCCGAACCCTGGCGGCATGCCTGCGTGACCGCCGCGTCGCGCAC
>NZ_JBFULB010000227.1:0-6517 GCF_056400545.1 Stenotrophomonas sp. P5_A8
CTACAGCGGCATCCCCGCTGGCGTTCACAGCCTGCAGATGGAGCTGGCCTGCCGTGGCTACATGCACGAGCCGGCCCCGGACCAGGTGGACGAACACAGCTGGCCCACCCCGCTCGACCCCGACCACGCCGCACCGCTGCGCCACACCCTGGCGCAGGTGCTCAACGCCTGCCTTGCATTCGCTACGAACCGGAGCGCCGCATGACCCGCAACGACCCGACCCGCACCATCATCGCGCCCACCGGCACCACCCTCACCGCCAAGAGCTGGCTGACCGAAGCGCCGCTGCGCATGCTGATGAACAACCTGCACCCGGACGTGGCCGAACGCCCGCAGGAACTGGTGGTGTACGGCGGCATCGGCCGCGCCGCGCGCGACTGGGAGAGCTTCGATGCCATCGTGGAAACGCTCACGCGCCTGGACGACGACCAGACCCTGCTGGTGCAGTCGGGCAAACCGGTGGGCGTGTTCCGCACCCACGTGGATGCGCCGCGTGTGCTGATCGCCAATTCCAACCTGGTGCCGCGCTGGGCCAACTGGGACCACTTCAACGAGCTCGATAAAAAGGGTCTGGCGATGTATGGCCAGATGACCGCCGGCAGCTGGATCTACATCGGTGCGCAGGGCATCGTGCAGGGTACCTACGAGACCTTCGTGGAGATGGGCCGCCAGCATTACAACGGCAGCCTGGCCGGCAAGTGGCTGTTCACCGGTGGGCTGGGCGGCATGGGCGGCGCGCAGCCGCTGGCTGCGGTGATGGCCGGTGCCTCGTGTCTTGCGGTGGAATGCCGCAAAAGCAGCATCGAAATGCGCCTGCGGACCGGCTACCTGGACACCTGGACCGACGACCTGGATGAGGCGCTGCGCCTGATCGAGGAATCGTGCACCGCCAAGAAGCCGCTCTCGGTGGGCCTGCTCGGCAATGTCGCCGACGTGCTGGACGAGCTGCTGGTACGCGGGGTCAAGCCGGACCTGCTGACCGACCAGACCTCAGCGCACGACCCGGTCAACGGCTACCTGCCGCAGGGCTGGACCGTGGAGGAATGGGACGACAAGCGAGTGTCGGCACCGAAGGGGGTGGAGAAGGCCGCGCGCGAATCGATGGCCAACCACATCCGCGCCATGCTCGCCTTCCACGCGTTGGGCGTACCCACCGTGGACTACGGCAACAACCTGCGCCAGATGGCGCTGGAAGAAGGCGTGGAAGACGCGTTCGATTTCCCCGGCTTCGTGCCCGCCTACATCCGCCCGCTGTTCTGCCGGGGCATCGGCCCGTTCCGCTGGGTGGCGCTCAGCGGCGATCCGGAGGACATCGCCAAGACCGATGCCAAGGTCAAGGAGCTGATTCCGGACAACCCGCACCTGCACCGCTGGCTGGACATGGCCGCCGAGAAGATCAAGTTCCAGGGCCTGCCCGCGCGCATCTGCTGGGTTGGCCTGGGCGACCGTGACCGGCTCGGCCTGGCCTTCAACGAGATGGTGGCCAGCGGCGAACTGAAGGCACCGGTGGTGATCGGCCGCGATCATCTGGACAGCGGTAGCGTGGCCTCGCCCAATCGCGAAACCGAAGCCATGCAGGATGGTTCGGACGCGGTCTCCGACTGGCCGTTGCTCAACGCCCTGCTCAATACCGCCAGCGGCGCCACCTGGGTGTCACTGCACCATGGCGGTGGCGTGGGCATGGGCTTCTCGCAGCATGCCGGCATGGTGATCGTCTGCGACGGCACCGAAGCGGCCGCCAAGCGCATCGCGCGCGTGCTGTGGAACGACCCGGCCACGGGCGTGATGCGGCATGCCGATGCCGGGTATGAGATCGCGGTGGAATGCGCGAAAGAAAAGGGGCTGGATCTGCCGGGGATTCTGGGCTGATCGAGCGGCGTTCCGACCAACGTCGTGACCTGCCGGGGATCGCGGCGTAGCTGCGCCGTGGGTGGTTGCGCTTTGATCGGGCATTGCGTGCAGCCACCCGTGGGGTGGCTCTACCTGGCGGGACCTCCCCCGGTAGAGCCACCCCATGGGTGGCTGCGCTTTACCCGTACTCCATCACCGCATAATGCGGATGTGCATCGGCCAACGGCAGGTGGGGCCCGGCGGTCAAGCGCCTCCGCCCCAACGCTTGGCCCTTGACCCGCGCCGCAGGTCCAACCAGAGTTGGCGCTTGCAACCAATGAGGCAAGTGTCGTGCGTACTTCCGTGTCCGAGCGCACCATGATCCGTCCTCTGCGCGCTGCAATGATCTTGCTCTGCCTTCTGTCGGCTGTCGTGTCGGCAGCCCCTGTGGCCTTGTCTTCCCAACTCGACGCGCAGTTGCAGACCAACCGCGAACGCTACGGCATCGCCGGCCAGGCGGTACTCGTCGCGCACAACGGCGCGGTCGTCTACGAGGGTGCCAGTGGTGAGCGCGACCCGGCCTCCCACGCCCCAGCCGCCGTCGATACCGTCTTCGCCGCACAGTCAGTCGCCAAGCTGTTCACCAGTACGCTGGTGATGCAATTGGTGGAACAAGGAAAGGTAGCGCTGGACGCACCCGCCAGTCGTTACGTACCCAACCTGCCCGCGCCGTGGCAGGCGATCCGAGTGCGCGACTTCCTCAACCACAGCTCCGGGGTGGCCGAGTACTACGACCGGCAGGGCGACCGTCTGATCAGCAAGGGCTACGACGGGCTCGCGCCGACCCTCGCCGCAGCCCTGGCCGTGGCCGGCGCGGCCCCCATGCAGTTCGCACCCGGCAGCCAGGTCCGCTACACCCAGGTCAACTACCTCGTGCTCACCGCCCTTCTCGAAGCGCACTACGGCAAGCCCTATCCGGCCATCGCGCGCCAGCGCATCCTGCAGCCGTTGAAGTTGCGCAACACCTGGCTCGGGCAGGCAGGCGTACCGCACGATCGTGTTGCCGCGCCCTACATCGGCGAACACGGTCAACTGCACCAGGCCAATGAACAACCCTGGCCTGATTACGGTTGGGGCCATGCCGACCTGCAGACCACCGTGGGCGACATGAACCGGTTCCTGCAGGCCCTGGCTACCGGCAAGCTGTTGCGACCGGCGACGCTGGAGGCGCTGTGGCAGCCGCAGACACTGGCCGACGGCGGCGTCAATTTCTTCTCCAGCGGCTGGGATAGCAACCGCAACGACGGCTACACCCAGGTCGGCCACGATGGTGGTACCCGGGTCCGCGCCCGCCTCGCCTACAAGGGCACGCTGGCCGACGGCTACTGGGTGTTCGTGTACTTCACCAATGGCAGCGCCCGCAACGTGTGGTCGAGCACGCTGGTGGACAGCACGATGGCCGTGGCGGCACAACAGGCGTTCCCGCATGCCGTGCTGTCCGAACGATTGATTGGCTATGCCTTGGACAGCAATGCCGGCGCCGAGACGGCGCTCCGAGCATGGCTGCGCGATGACAGCGGTATCCCCGACGACGAGCGCGAGCGCGTAATCAACGCCACCGGTTACGCCATCCGCGAAAATCTGGGCGCGCGCCCGGCGTTGAAGGTGTTTACCCTCAACAGCGCGTTGTATCCGGACTCGGCCAATGTGTGGGACAGCCTGGCCGACTGCCATGCCGCGCTCGGTGACAAAGAAATCGCCGAGACGCTCTACGCGAGATCGCGCGCGATGGGCAAGCCGGCATCTGGCGTCGGGCCCGCTCGGCCCTGAAATGGACAGACGCGCAGGCCAGGGAATGCATGGGACGCAAGCAACGAGGTCTTCTCGACCCCCTGGTCAAATGGCCCTCATACGCCATCGTCGGTGCCGCGCGCCTGGTTTCACCACGCTGCTGGTTTTCCCGCTTCGCTGACTTGTGGCCTCCGCTGGCATCGCGACCCTGCAGACGCTGTAGCGCGCCGCTGGTGGAGGGTCGCAACCGCAGAACCGGCGAGATGTTCATGGGCTGCAGTCGCTTTCCCGCCTGTCGCGGCTGAGGGCTGCGGATTTCCGTCGATCTGGTGCACGTTCAACCGGCGGGACGACGTGCAGCCGAGCATGGCTCGGCTCTACCCGGGGCCGGTGCCGGCCGATGGCCATACGGTCGTGACGGGTGACGGGCGGCGCCGCACCTGTTAACTTGCGCGCCAGTTTTTTAGTTTACAGCCTCCCCATGCCCTTGCAGTCGTATCGTCCTACCCGTTGCCCGATCTCCCTGGCGGTCGCCCTCGCGCTGTCGGCCAGCGCCCATGCCGCCCCGCAGGCGACCACCCTGGACGCCGTCAACGTCACTGCCGCCAGCGAGACCGAGCAGGTCCGCGCGGCGCTCAAGCGCGTGCCCGGTGCCGGCAACGTGGTGGACCTGACCAACGCCGACCGTCGCCTGGCCACCAGCGCCGATGTGCTGGCCTACCAGCCCGGCATCAGCGCGCAATCACCCGGCAACGAAGGCGCCAAGGTGTCCATCCGTGGCTCGGGCATCAACCGTGGGCCGGGCGCGCATGCGTCGGGCATTTCGGTGTCGCTGGATGGACTGCCGCTGACCGGCCCTGGCGGCACGCCGTACGAGCTGCTGGAACCGCTGTGGCTGAGCCGTGTAGAGGTGCTGCGTGGCGCCAACGGTTTCGAGCGCGGTGCGCTGGCACTGGGCGGTGCGATCAACTACATCAGCCGCAGCGGCCGCGATTCGGCCGGGCTGGAGCTGCAGTACGAAGCCGGCAGCCGTGGCTACCAGAAGCGCAGCGTCGGCTACGGCGGCGTGAGCGGCGATGTCGACTACTACCTCGCCTACACCGATACCGAGTTCGACGGCTACCAGCGCCATGCCAGCGGCGACGGCAAGGGTGCGATGGCCAACCTTGGCTGGCAGATCACCCCGCAGCTGGAAACCCGCTTCTTCGTGCGCTACCGCGAGACCAATCACGAAACGCCCGGGCGCCTGACCCGCGACCAGATACGCAACGACCCGCGCGCGGCCAATCCGGCCAACCTGGCCATCGATGCACGCCGTCCGCAGCCGGGCAGCACCTGGATCGGCAACATGACCACCTGGCAGATCGATGAGGCGTCCTCGCTGCAGGCCGGGCTGGTCTACCACACCTACCCGATGGACTTGAACGAGAGCCTGTACCGGCAGCAGCTGGACTACAGCAACCTCAACGCGACGCTCGACTACCGCCACCGGCATGTACTGTTCGGCCGCGACAGCGTGACCACGCTCGGCCTGCGCGTCACCCACGACCTCGATGCAGACGTGCGCGAGACCCTGCGCTTTGCCAGCAACGGCTATGCCGCCGGCACCCACACGCGCGACTTTTCGCACCACGGCACCGACAGCACGCTTCACGTCGGCAACGATCTGGCGCTCACCGATGCCCTGCACCTGCAGACCGGGCTGGCGCTGATCAACACCCGCCGCGATGTGCAGGTCACCTGGCCGGCCACCCCCGAACGCCTTCGCGAGCAGCAGTGGGATTACGCGCCGCGCCTGGGCTTCACCTGGCAACAGACGCCGCAGGTGCAGTGGCTCGGCAACCTGAGCCGCTCGGTGGAGCCGGCGCACCCGTGGTCGATGATCTGGGGCTCGAACCAGTACTTCGGCGCCGGCAACGGTGCCTCCACCGGTCGCCAGCGCGCGCCCGTGCAGCTGGACAACCAGACCGCGACCACGCTGGAGCTGGGTGCACGGGGCGACAGCGCGCTCGGCCGCTGGGAGCTGACCGGCTATTACGCGCGGGTACTGCACGAGCTGCTCACCGTGGAGGTGATGCCGGTACCGAACCTGTTCGTGGCCGAAAACAACGCCAGTCCCACCACACACCGTGGCCTGGAAGCCGGGCTGGACAGCACGCTGTGGGAAGGCCGCGATGGCCGCCTGTCGCTGCGCCAGACGTACACCTTCAGTGACTTCCGCTACCGGCATGACGCCCTGTTCGGCAACAATCGACTACCGGGCTTGCCGCGCCACTACTACCAGGCCGAGCTGCGCTACGACCACCCGACCGGCTTCTACGCCGCGCTCAACACCGAGTACGCCTCGACGATGTTCGTGGACTACGCCAACAGTTTCCGCGCCGACAGCCACGCGATCTTCGGCAGCCGCATCGGGTTCGACGCACCCAACGGGCGCTGGCAGGCGTGGGCGGAGCTGCGCAACATCGGCGACCGCCACTACGCGGCCACGGTGACGCCCGGCTACAACGATGCCGGCAAGGACGTGGCCCGCTCGACGCCCGGTGAAGGGCGCGGCGTGTATGCAGGGCTGCGCTGGCGCTTTGAGTGAGCTGAGCGGCCGGCGTGCAGCGGCCCTGCCGCTGCCGTCGGTGGCGGCGACCCAGTAGAAATACTGAGCCAAACGCGGGCGATTGCCGTGGCACAAGCGTGACGCCAGTCAGATCGCGCTGGCCTGCGCGAACAGTGCCATGTACATCGCCACCACCGCGATGCTGCCCGCGACCAGCATCGAAGCCAGGCCGACCACGCCGGCCAGCCAGCGGCCGTGCACACCGCCGAAGCGCCAGACCAGCAACACCACCAATGGCCCCAACCACGCCAGCGGGTAGCCCGCGGCGAATGCACTGGTGAGCGA
>NZ_JBFULB010000228.1:0-11474 GCF_056400545.1 Stenotrophomonas sp. P5_A8
CCCATGCCCTTGGAGGCGAAATAAAGGAGGAGGGGGCGGCCCATGCCCTTGGAGGCGAAATAAAGGAGGARGRGGCGGCCGYAGGCCGACGCCGGSGGCGTCGCCGSMAAGGRCATGGGAGCCCAGCGCCCGACCCACCGACGACCGCTGTCGACCCAGCGCTTGACCCAATGACCGCCACGTCCGCACCTGCGTCTGGGCTGATGAGGAGCCGGCCAGCGGCCGGCACTACCTGCCTTCGCCGGCAGCCGTCGGGCGCAGGCTCGGACGGACGCCCGCCCGGAGTTACAGCGATCGGCTGATGGTGAAACTGCCGAACACCGGCGCTTCCTTCTGCCCGTCGAACTCGCGCGTGCTGTGGTAGCGGGCGACGGCGAACTTCCAGCGCCCGCGCATCACCGCCACGCCGTACCCGGCCTGGCCCACCACGTGGCGCTTGTCCACGCTGTGGCTGTTGCGGAAGGTATTGCCGTCCAGCGTGATATCCCGGATCACCCACGCCGCATCGGTGGTGGCGAACATGTGCCACGACCAGCCCGACGGACGCCCGCCGCGGGTCGGCGCGGTGTTTTCGCCGGCCGGACGCAACGGCGTACTGCCGAAATCGTCCGGCAGCTTCCAGCCGAACCGCACTTCGCCACCCGCATTGAGGTGGGTAGCCAGGTTGCCCACCGCACCGCCGTAGTGGCTGATCGCATCCCAGCCCCAGCCGCCGGCGTTCACGCTGGCATCGGCCGGCCAGCGGCGCATCCGCTCGTGGGTGAGCATGAACACCGGCTCGTTGTGCAGCTGGTTGTCCCAGCCCTGGAATTTCTCGTCGCCCAGCACGTCATGCACCGCGTTCTGCACTTCCTTGCCCAGTGCCCACGGCCCCACCACGCCGATCGCCAGCTGCGTGGTCTGCAGCCGGTCGCCGCGCCGGGCGTTGTAGCCGAAGCTGCCGATCAGCACGCCAGCGTAGGGCCGATCGTCCTCGATCAGGTCCTTGCGGGTGAAATCGGTGGGCGTAAAGATGCCCTGGGCCAGGCTGAAGATCATGTTCTGCTGCTCGAACTCGCCCGGGTGCAGCTTCTCCAGATGGCGGTTCACCCAGCGTGCCAGCCGCGGCAGGCAGGGGTCATCGGTGTAATCGACCAGATTGGGCGAGACGAAGGTGATCTGCGCGCCGTTGGTGTAGCCCTGGTCCTGGTCGGCCCCGCCGAACAGATCGTTGTCGACCCGGAAATTGACCTGCGGCGGGTGCTCGCGCATCGCATCCGGACCGCACTGGTTGGCGGCCTGCGCCGCAGGGGCGACGAGCGCCAGGGCGCCGGCGAGTGCGGCCGACAACGCATAGGGCTTCAACGACATGGGATTCCCGCTCAGGATGTGTTCTGTTTTTATGCCGGAGCAGCGTAGTCAGCGCGTGATGCTTTGGCCAGCGCCGCGCGCGCACCGATACGTTTTGCTGGTGAACGCCGATTTTCACGTCGCGTTGGGTGCCGCTATAGGCACGATCATGCAGCGCTTGGGTTCGGCCGCCGGCGTCCCCATAATCGCGGTTATGGAGATCTCGTCTGACAACCCCGACCACGGCTTCCAGTTCCCCGGCCAGTTTGAACTCAGCGCCATGGGCGCGGCTGGTATGGAGCTGGAACGCGAACTGCCGCGCCTGCTTGAGCTGGCCGGCGTCGAAGTACTGACCGAACGGGTCAGCTGGAAACACTCGTCCAACGGCAAGTATGTGTCGGTGCGGCTGGTGTTCAAGGCCGACAACCGCGAGCAGTACGATGCCGCGCACACGGCACTGCGCGACCACCCGGAAGTGAAGTGGACGCTGTAAGCGCCTGCGAAACCGCCGCCTCACCGGGGGCGCGCCCGCCACAGCCGGCGATCGTGCGTGAGCTCGGCCGGCAGGCCTATGCTCCGGTCTGGCATGCAATGCAGCGTTTCACCGATGCGCGTGATGACACCACCGCCGATGAGTTGTGGGTGGTCGAGCATGATCCGGTGTTCACGCTGGGCCAGGCCGGCAAGGAGGAACACGTGCTGGCGCCGGGCGATATTCCGGTGCTGCATGTGGATCGTGGCGGCCAGGTGACCTATCACGGGCCGGGCCAGATCGTGGTCTATCCGCTGCTGCAGCTGCGTCGTCTGGGGATCGGGGTGCGCGATTACGTGTGCCGGATCGAGCAGGCGATCATCGACACGCTGGACGAATGGAATATCGGCGCTGAACGGCTGGACGGCGCGCCCGGGGTCTATGTGGGCGGGGCGAAGGTCGCCGCGCTGGGCATCCGGGTCCGCCGCGGCTGCACCTTCCACGGGCTGGCCTTCAACGTGGCCATGGACCTGGAGCCGTTCCACCGCATCAACCCCTGTGGCTACGAAGGGCTGCAGGTGACCTCGGTGGTAGACTTGGGGGGACCGTCCGGCATGGCGGCCGTGACGCCGGTGCTGCTGGGCCATCTGGCCCGCCAGTTCGGCCTGGACCTCCAGCCGACCCTTGAATTGCCCGATCTGACTGACGCGGCGTAACGCCGCCGACCAAGGCCATGACTGAATCGACCGCTCGCCTCATTCCCCTGCAGATCGTGCAGGGCGACACGCCGTCCGCTGCACCGTTGCAGACGGGCGTCAAACAGCTGGGCGGTGACAAGATCGGCCGCTCGCCCGTGCAGTTTGCCGACGCGCCGGTGCTGCGCAAGCCGTCGTGGATCCGGGTGCGGATTCCGTCAGGCAACGCGGTGCAGATGCTGAAGGCGAAGCTGCGCGAGAACCGGTTGGTGACCGTCTGCGAGGAGGCGAGCTGCCCGAACATCCACGAGTGCTTCAGTCATGGGACGGCGACGTTCATGATCCTGGGCGAGGTGTGCACGCGGCGCTGTTCGTTCTGCGATGTTGCGCACGGTCGGCCGAAGCCGCCGGATGCGAACGAGCCGGCGAGCCTGGCGCAGACGGTGGCCGACATGGGCCTGAAGTATGTGGTGGTGACCAGTGTGGATCGGGATGATCTGCGTGATGGCGGTGCGCAGCATTTCGCCGACTGCATCGGGGCGATCCGGGCCCGGTCGCCGGCGACGCGGATCGAGGTGCTGACACCGGACTTCCGCGGCAAGGGGCGGATGGAGCGTGCGCTGGATATCCTGGCGACCAATCCGCCGGATGTGTTCAACCACAACATCGAGACGGTGCCGGATCTGTACCGCAATGTGCGGCCGGGCGCGGATTACCAGTGGTCGCTGACGCTGTTGAAGAATTTCAAGGCGCAGCATCCGTCGATCGCGACGAAGTCGGGGATCATGCTGGGTCTGGGCGAGGAGCTGGAGCAGGTGCGGGCGACGATGCGCGATCTGCGTGCGCACGACGTGGACATGATCACGATCGGTCAGTACCTGCAGCCGACGCCGCACCATCATCCGGTGCTGCGTTACTGGACGCCGGAGGAATACAAGGCGTTTGAGGACTACGGGTACGAGCTGGGCTTCAGCCATGTGGCCTCGGGGCCGATGGTGCGTTCTTCGTACCATGCCGATGTGCAGGCCAAGGGTGMCGGTGTTGCCTGAGGCGTTTGACGCCTGAGGCTTTTGAAGCAGCGCTTCATTCGTTCATGCGCTTGGAGGGGGCAGGCCGCCCTCTCCAGGACACGCCGGGGCCCCTCCATGGTGCTCGTTTTGACGCCTTGCTCGTCGATGCAGTCCCGCACCGACGGCAAATACCGGTGTTGGACGTCCTGCCCAACCCGTCGGGCGCAGTGCCTCCGGCCCATGGCGCCAACGGTCCTGGAGAGGGCGGCCTGCCCCCGCCTTGACAGGGTTCGGCGTAGCGGCCGGGGCGAGCAGCGGCAGTTGCTTCATTCGCTGTGAAAGCCCACCGGTGCGTTCATTTCTGAACGATCCTCGTTTATCCCGGTGCGCAACGCGCGCTGGTGGGTGTGCGTAGCGCCGCCTTGCCATCGTCTGCGCCCGACCTCCCTTTGTCGTCCTTCCCGCCTCCAGCGGCTGGCGGCCGCCGCCTTCGCCTGCGCCATTCACAATTTGCTACAGGCCCCGGTTTAGGCTGGAAATCCCCGTTGCGCGGGGATGGATGACAAACCCCGCAACTTTCGGCACTGTCGTGTGGTCTGATCCGCACGCAGTCTCCCCGTTGGCAAGGTGCCATGAGCAAGTCGATGAAATTCAAAGCCCCCGCATTCCTGATGGCCCTGGCGCTTACCGCGCCGCTGGCACTGGCCGCCTACGCTGATTCGCCGGCACTGCCGTCGGCGGCGACGCCCGACCAGGTGACCACCTCCAAGCTGGTCTACGGACTGCTGTCCGACAGCCGCTATGCCTATCGGCCGCGCGCGCTGGATGCGGCCACCTCCAAGGACGTGTTCAAGCGTTACCTGGAAGCGCTGGATGGCAGCAAGCAGTTCTTTACGCAGGCCGATGTGACGCGCTTCGCGCCGTTCGAGGCGAACATCGCCACGGCGATCCGTGGCGGTGAGCTGGAGCCGGCGTTCCAGGTGTTTGCGGTGTACAAGCAGCGCGTGGGCGAGCGCATCGGGTATGCGCGCAAGCTGCTCAAGCAGGATTTCGATTTCAGCACCGATGAAAAGTTCGAGTACGACCGCAAGGACGTGCCGTGGGCGGCGAGCAATGCCGAGCTGGACGATCTGTGGCGCAAGTCGGTCAAGAACGATTGGCTGCGGCTGAAGCTGGCGGGCAAGCAGCCGGCGGAGATCCGCAAGACGCTGGACAAGCGTTATGCGACGCTGGAAAAGTCGGTCAATGAGTTGAAGGGCGAGGACGTGTTCCAGTTCTTCCTCAATTCCTACACCAGCGCGGTCGATCCGCACACCGATTACTTCACCCCGCGCACCGCCGAGAACTTCAACCAGGCCATGTCGCTGTCGCTGGAAGGCATCGGCGCGCAGCTGCAGCGCCAGGACGACATGGTGGTCATCCGCGAGGTCATCGCTGGCGGTCCGGTGGCGGTCAACGGCACGCTCAAGGCGGGGGATCGCATCGTCGGTGTCGGCCAGGGCAAGTCCGGGCCGATCGAGGATGTGATCGGCTGGCGCATCGATGACGTGGTGGCCAAGATCCGCGGCAAGAAAGACACCCAGGTGCGGCTGGAATTCATTCCGGCCGAAGAGGGCGTGGACGGCAAGCACCACACGCTGGTGCTGACCCGCCAGAAGGTGCGTCTGGCCGAGCAGGCCGCCAAGGGCGAGACCCTGGCCATCCCGGCCAAGGACGGTGAGCCGGCGCGCAAGGTCGGTGTGATCAAGCTGCCCACCTTCTACCAGGACTTCGAAGGCCGTCGCCGCAACGCGACCGACTACGCCTCGGCCACCCGCGACGTGGCCAAGCTGCTGGCCGGCTTCAAGGCCGACAAGCTCGATGGCGTGGTGCTGGACCTGCGCAACAACGGCGGTGGTTCGCTGGATGAGGCCATCGAGCTGACCGGCCTGTTCATCGAACAGGGCCCGGTGGTGCAGGTGCGCGAGTCCGGTGGCCGCGTCACCGTCAACAGCGACCGCAGCGAAGCGGTGGCGTGGGACGGTCCGCTGGCGG
This sequence comes from Stenotrophomonas sp. P5_A8, assembly GCF_056400545.1. NCBI lineage: Bacteria > Pseudomonadati > Pseudomonadota > Gammaproteobacteria > Lysobacterales > Lysobacteraceae > Stenotrophomonas > Stenotrophomonas sp. P5_A8. Next base: position 5,541 of record NZ_JBFULB010000228.1, read on the forward strand.
TGTTGATCAACCGTGGCTCGGCGTCGGCGTCGGAAATCTTCGCCGGTGCCATCCAGGACTACGGTCGTGGCCTGGTGATCGGTGAGACCACCTTCGGCAAGGGCACCGTGCAGAACATCGTCGACCTGGACCGCTGGCCGAGCGGGGAAACCCAGCGCTATGGGCAGGTCAAGCTGACCATCGCACAGTTCTTCCGCGTCAGCGGCAGCAGCACCCAGCACAAGGGCGTGGTGCCGGACCTGGCCTTCCCGGCCAGCGTGGATGCCAGCGAGTACGGCGAAAGCACCTACGACAACGCCCTGCCGTGGACCCGCATCGCCTCGGTGCCGCATACCCAGTACGGCAACTTCGGCCCGCTGCTGCCCAAACTGGAAACCCGCCATGCCGCGCGCATTGCCGCCGACAAGGAATTCCAGTGGTGGAACGAGGACGTGGAGCAGTTCCGCGCCGAGAAGGCCAAGAAGTACATCTCGCTCAACGAGGCCGAGCGCCGCGCCGAGCGTGAGAAGCAGGACAAGCAGCGCACCGAGCGCCAGGCGATCCGCAAGCAGCTGGGCCTGGACCTGGACCCGCTGGCCGACGACAGCAATGACGACGGCCTGACCGGCAACGAGCGCGACATMGTCAAGGATGCCGCCCGTGAGAAGGCCGCCGAGAAGCGTCCGGACCCGCTGCTGCGCGAGTCGGCGTCGATCCTGTCCGATGCGGTCAACCTGCTGGAAGCCGACCGCCCGCTGTCGGCGCAGGTGCTGCCGCAGTCCACCGCCGTGGGCCGCTGGGCCGACTGACCGGTCGCGGACGGACGGGGGTAGGGCCGAGCCATGCTCGGCTGCGCTCACCGACCGCGCCATGGGCACAGGCAAGCCGAGCCAAGGCAAGCCGAGCCGAGCCAAAGCAAGCCGAGCCGAGCCAAAGCAAGCCGAGCCGAGCCAAAGCAAGCCGAGCATGGCTCGGCTCTACCCCCCCCCCCCCGCCCCCGGCCCCCGGCCCCTCGCGCCCCCCCCCCCCCCCGCCCCCGGCCCCCGGCCCCTCGCGCGCGCGAAGCCGGTGGCCGGTTTCGGTGAACACCCGACAAACGAAGGGCCGGCCATTGCGCCGCCCCTTCGCTATGTAAACCCGGTGCATACGCGGGCGGGGCTATGCTGGAGGCGTCTGTTCTCGCAGGAGCGCGCATGCGCCTGTATCACGCAATCCCGGCAGGTCTGCTGGTCGCCTCGCTGACCGCCTGTGGCGGTCGCGCCGCTGACAGCACGCTGATCCGTGAATCGTTCGACTCCGGCGACACCTATTCGCGCAGCGTGCCCGGCGCCCCGGCGCAGGCCTGCGAAGCGGCACGGCGCACCCTGCTCAGCCAGGGCTATGCGATTGCCCGGGCCGACACCGCGGCGGTGGAAGGCAACAAGAACTTCCAGCCGCGCGATGACGAACACGAGCAGCTGGTGCTGCGTATTTCCTGCGCGCCACGCGGCGACCAGTCGCTGGTCTTCGTCAGTGCCGTGCAGGACCGTTATGCCTTGAAGAAGAGCCCGACCTCGGCCAGTGTCGGCGTGGGCGCATTGGGCTCGGTGTCGCTGCCGTTCGGCAGCAATGACGATTCGCTGGTGAAGGTCGCCAGCAGCACGGTGCAGGATGYGGACTTCTACCGCCGCTTCTTTGATCGGCTGCAGCAGTACCTGCCGGCCGCGGCGGCCGCGCCTGCACCGGCGCCGTCTGAACCACCGGCCGCTGCACCGGCTGCGGCCGATGTGCCTGCGGCGCCGGCCGCCGTGGCGGGTACGCCGGTGCCGTCGCACTGATCAGGCGGACCGGTGTCGTTGCCCACTGCATCATGCGCGCCCCGCCGTTGGGTGATGGCCTTGGCCGGCTTGCTACTTGCGGGCGTGGCCATGGCGAGTGCCGTCGCCGCGCCCGCGCCGGCCTGTACCCAGCCGCTGCTTGAAGAACTCGGCTGGCGCTTCACCGACGCGCCCATCCGCGCGCCGGTGGTGCACGGCGGCCCCGTCTGCGAGCGCGCCGATCTGGCCCAGGCGCAGCAGGCCGGTGACCTGCGGGTGCAGCTGCCCCGGGACTGGGATCCCGCGCGTCGCGCTGACTTCATGACGGCCTTGCTGGACGATCCGGCCACGCTGTGCGCGTATGCGTTCAAGCTTGGGCAGGCCACCCGGCGTGCGACCACGCAGCTGCAGGACAATCCGGGGTACCGGTTTTCGGCACTGCAGTTGGGCTGGATCGGCTTCGGCGCGCGCGGCGCGCAGGCCCAGGGCTGGCAGCGCTTCCGCAGCTTCGGTCGGGGGTATGCACCTGCCGGCCGCAACAGCGTGGCGCTGCAGCACTTCTACGATGGCCGGGTCCGCAGCGAGTGCGGGGTGGGGCGCCAGATCGCGCAGCTGGCCACCCAGCGCGAGCTGTACGGCGATGCGGCATTCGATGCCGAGTTCACGCCCGCCGAGTTGTCCATTGGCACGTTCCTGACCCTGCACGAGACCGACAGCATCCTGCTCGGCCGGCACGCGGGTGAGTTCCTTGCCGATGGCAAGGCGCGCAAGACCGCACAGCTGGGCCGGCAGGCGTTCGTCGGCGCGCCGGGCTTCATCGAGCACGTGTTCGACCGCGAATTCCTGGACGACATCAACAACCAGGCCGAGAACTTCGTGGTGGTCAATGTCAGCGACGCGGCGGCCCGTGCGCTGCGCGCGCACGACGGGTTTACCCATTACGACGCCATCAACCGGCAGATCTGGGCGCTGGCCCAGCGCATGCCCGGACCCGGGCCGCGCCGCTTCGAACGGCTGCTGGCCGAGCGCGATCCGGTCTGGCGCAACGGGTTGCCGGCCGAGCAGAAACCGCTGCTGGCCGAACTCGATGCGCTGCTGGACGATCCGTTCTACCAGGGGTTCGTGATTTACGTGCATCCTCGCGGTATACGTCCTGTCGGGTACCACATCGCACGCCTGCTCGACCGCAATCCGCGGACGCCGTTTGCCTTCGAGCTGGGCCTGCACAACCTGCATACCACGCTGTACCGGCGCTGGATCGACGCACGCCTTCGCCAGTGCGATTCCCCGCCGGCAGCATCCCCGCAACACAACTCGCACGCTGGAAGGTGACACATGGATATTGCAATGATCGGGCTGGGCAAGATGGGCGCCAACATGGCCGAGCGGCTGCATCGCGGCGGCCATCGGGTGATCGGCGTCGACCCCGGTGAAGGCGCGCGCGCGAGCGCGGCCAAGCGCGGCTTCGAGGTCAGCGCGTCGGTCGCCGATGCGCTGGCGCAGCTGCCGGTGCCGCGCGTGGTGTGGCTGATGGTGCCGGCCGGCGAGGTGGTGGACCAGACCCTGGCCGCGCTGTCACCGCACCTGTCCGAAGGCGACGTGGTGATCGACGGCGGCAACTCGTATTACAAAGATTCGATGCGTCGCGCCGGCCAGCTGCTGGGCGAGGACGTCAGCTACATCGACTGCGGCACCAGTGGCGGCGTGTGGGGCCTGCAGGAAGGCTACAGCCTGATGATCGGGGGTGACACGGAGGCAGTGGAGCGGGTGGGGGCGATCTTCCGCACGCTGGCGCCGGGCGAAGACCGCGGCTGGGCGCATGTCGGGCCGACCGGTGCCGGCCACTTCTGCAAGATGGTCCATAACGGTATCGAGTACGGGATGATGCAGGCCTACGCCGAAGGCTTTGCGCTGATGCAGCACAAGACCGCGTTCAACCTCGATCTTGCCCAGGTTGCCAAGGCCTGGCAGCACGGCAGCGTGGTGCGTTCGTGGCTGCTGGACCTCAGCGCCGATGCGCTTGGCCGCAACCCGCAGCTCGATGGCATTGCCCCGTACGTGGAAGATTCCGGCGAAGGCCGCTGGACCGTCGCCGAGGCGATCGACCTGGACGTGCCGGCACCGGTGATCACCCTGTCGCTGCTGGAGCGGCTGCGCTCTCGCGAGAAGAACTCCTTCAGCGATCGCCTGCTGGCGGCGATGCGCAACGAGTTCGGCGGCCACGCGATCAAGACCGAATAAGACCGCCGATGCAGCCGGTGGGTGGCGGGATCACGGTAGTGCCGGCCGCTGGCCGGCTCCTCGCAGAGGTTGATCAGGTGCGCGCATCGGCGCCGCCCGAAGATGCGCACAGATCCACCCGCCGCCCGCTGCGCGCACTCTCCGCCCCGGCTTGCAGCAGGCGCATCAACTGCAGTGCCTCATCCGCGCTCACCGTGGGCGCGCCGCTGCCCAGCATCGCGTCGCGGAACGCCGCGTACAGCCGCCGGTAGTCGCCGGGCACGTTGTCGACCGTGCTGCGCTGGCTGCGGCCGTGCTCATCGACCACGACGTGCTGGCCATGCAGCGGATCCAGACCCCAGCCCGGCGCGCCGGGCGCAATGCCATCGCGCAGCTGGTCTTCCTGCACGTCACGGCCGTCCTTGAGATAGCTGCCCACGTGCCCGTGCACCGCAAAGCGCGGATTGGCCGCGGCGACCAGCGAGCCGGCGTGCACGATCGCGCGGTGCCGCGGGTAATGCAGCACCGCGTGGAAGTAGTCATCGCTGCGTGCGTGGTCGCGTTGTGCGGTGATGTCGGCGCTGATCGCCGCCGGCCAGCCGAACAGCTGCAGCATCTGGTCGAGCAGATGCGGGCCCAGGTCCATCCACAGGCCGGCACCAGGCACGTCGCTCTCCCGCCAGCGATCCCGCACCTGCGGGCGGTAGCGGTCGAAGTGCGAGTGGCACTCGGCCACGTCGCCCAGCACGCCACTGTCGAGCAGCTGGCGCAGGCTGAGGAAGTCGGCATCGAAACGCCGGTTCTGGAACACCGTGGCAACCCGTTCCGCCGCCTGCGCGGCCTGCACCACCGCCTCGGCCTGCGCCACGTCCAGGGTGAAGGGCTTGTCCACCAGCACGTGCTTGCCGGCCTGCAGTGCGGCGATGGCCAGCGGTGCATGCTCGGCGTTGGGGGTTGCGATGACCACCGCATCCACGGCCGGGTCATCGAACAGTTGCTGTGCATGCGCGCAGATGCGCACGTCGGTGAAGCTGCGCAGGAGCCGGTCGCGTTGCGAACTGACGATGCTGTGCAGCGTCAGGCCGGGGGTGTGCTGGATCAACGGGGCATGGAAGACGCTGCCGGCCAGGCCGTAGCCGATCAGTCCCACCTGCAGGGCCGTGGCCATGGTGAGCTCCAGAGGAGAGAGGGGGAGGGTCAGCGTAGCGGCTGCGGCCGCGCGGAGGAACATGAACAGCCGGCAAGGAACCTGAGTGGTTCACGGCAGCGTTATGTTCCGCCCACGTGCCGCACACGCGCTTCCCCCGACACTGGCCACACACCCAAGGAGACACCGAACATGACCAACACTACGCGCACTCTGCTTGCTGCTTCGCTGGCCCTCGGCATGGTTCTGGGTACGTCGTCGGCGATGGCAAAGGATCCGCCGAAGACCACCGACCATGCCGCCATGACCCATGCCGATACGCATGACTCCGACGCGCCGGTGACCGATAGCTGGATCACCACCAAGGTCAAGACCGATCTGCTCACCAGCAAGAACGTTCCGGGTACCGAGGTGATGGTGGAAACGGTCAATGGCGTGGTGACCCTGAAGGGCACCGTGGCCAGCCAGGCCGAGCATGACAAGGCACTTCGCGTGACCAAGGGCATCAAGGGCGTGAAGAGCGTCGATGCCAGCGGCCTGAAGGTCGCGGCCGCTGCCAAGCGCTGATTCCAGCGTATCGCGGTAGCCGAACGTAGAAACAGGGCGCGCCTTCGGGCGCGCTTTTTTTGTTTCCTTCTCAACGGCGGCGTCCTGTTTGCAAGGGCCGTGGTGGATGGTGCGCGGCGTTGTGCATGTGGTATCGGATAATTCAGGCGCGGGGTGTGGATCTTGATGCTGTTTCCGCTTGGGTTTGTCGCAAGCGTCCGGGCCCCGTAGCCGCCGGTAGGCCCC
>NZ_JBFULB010000229.1:0-6399 GCF_056400545.1 Stenotrophomonas sp. P5_A8
GGCGGGGGGTGTGGGGGCCGGGACCGTCAGGCGCCAGGGATGGCGCCTGCGAGCTTACAGGGACGTACGTGCAGCGTGTCCGGGCCACCCACACCCCCGCACCATGCCAGCGAAACCAACGGCTCCAGACGCGCCTCGGATTCAATCAGCCGCCGCCCACGCCAACCCATGCACCACGCCGAAGGACGGATTGCCACGCACCAGCGTCGCGCCCGGGAATGCAGCGGCCACCGCATCCTGCAGATAACCGGCGCGCGACATCCCGCCGGTGAGGAACACCGCCGCCGGATCGTGGCCGATGTCGGCACGGACCTGCTCCAGCAGCGTCCGCAGTTCGCCCAGGTAGTTGCCCGCAGAGGCTTCCAGGCGTGCGCGCTCCACCTGCACGGCCATGCCGCGCTCGATGAAATCCAGCGCACTGTCGTGCGCGGCGGTGCTGCTCAGCGCGATCTTGCAGCGTTCCACCTCGCGGTACAGGCGCGCCGTGTTGCCGGTGTCCTGCAGCGCCTGCATGCGCTTGCCCCACGGCTGCTCGGCGTCGCGGTAGCTGTGCTGGCGGAAATCGCGTTGCCGGGTCATGTCCTGCACCATCGCCGCCTCCACGTAGTGGTGGGCGGGGATACGGCTCACGCCGCGACCGAACAGCGGCATGTATGCGCCCAGACTCAGGGCCAGGTCGATATCGGTACCGCCGCGCGCGATGCCCCAGGCGCGATGGATCTTCGGTGCCTGCGTGCCGCCCACGCGCGCATGCGCGATGTCGGTGGTGCCGCCGCCGATGTCGACCACGATCGCCTCGTGTTCCTGCGTGCTTTCGGCGTGGTAATGCATCGCCGCCGCCGCCGGTTCCTCGAGGAAATCGACGTCGTCGAAACCGGCGGCGATCGCCGCGGTGTGCAGGATCTCCAGCGCCTGGTCGTTGCCGGCTGCGCCGATCGAACTGCGGAACTGCACCGGCCGGCCCAGCGTGGCCGTGCGTACCGGCCGGTCGAGCTGGCGTGACGCGGTCAGGCGGATGTGTTCGAGGATGTGGGTGGCGATGCCGGTGATGGTCTGGCGCGCGCGCGGATGCAGGTTGTAGCCGAGCATCGATTTGGGGCTCTGCACCAGGTTGCCTTCGTTCTCTTCGAAGTAGGCTTCCAGCGCATCGTCGCCGTAGACGGCGTTCTGCAGCAGCTTGGTGGAGGTGAGCGGGGCGCGCATCTGCTCTTCCATCCACTGCCGGCGCACCACGCGCAGGGCTTCGCGGCGCAGCGCATCGGGCGCGCGCTCCTGGCCGGCGGCACGCGCATCGCGTGCGGCCGCGTCGATCAGGCGGGCCAGCTCGTGCTCCAGCGCCGGGGTCAGCTCGAAATCGTTCGGGTCGCGCATCACCTCCGGGAMATACACCGTGGTGCGGAACTGCTCGGCCTGGCCGAACTGGATCGGCACCACCCTGCCGTCCACCACCGCAGCGGCGGCGGAGTTGCTGGTGCCAAAGTCGATGCCGATTTTCATGCAGGCCGGGCCGGAGGTCAGGGGGCGCGCACTTTGCGGCAAGCGGGCCAGCGGTGCAAGGGCCGGGGGGCCGGGCGGTTACAATAGGGGTTGTTCAGTTTACGAAGGCCTCACCATGTCCACCGCTCCTGCCTGCCCGCAATGCTCCCTGGAAAACACCTATGCCGATGGCGCGCTGTGGATCTGCGCCGACTGCGGGCATGAGTGGACCGCGGCCGAGGCCGGCGGTGAGGCGCTGGTGGTGCGCGACAGCAATGGCAACGTGCTGGCCGGCGGCGATACGGTCACGGTGATCAAGGACCTGAAGGTGAAGGGCTCGTCGATCCCGCTCAAGCAGGGCACGGTGATCCGCAACATCCGCCTGGTCGACGATGACGCCGAACACATCGAAGGCAATTCGGACAAGATCAAGGGTCTGGTCCTGAAGACCTGCTTCCTCAAAAAGGCCTGAAACCGGCTCAGTTGACCGCGGCGCTGCGCTGGCGCCAGCGGTTCAGGCTGTCCAGCTTGGCCTGGTACTGGGCCTTGAGCACATCGGCGTTGTCGCCGGCCAGGTCGCGTGCGCGGGCCATCTCCTTCGACGCCCGTGCGTTGTCGCCGGCCAGGAAGTACGCCCGCGCCAGCCCGAAGTGGAACGGGTGCGCGGTGGGATACAGGCTCACCGCGCGGCGGTAATAGCCGACGGCCGCCGCGTAGTCCTGGCGCTGCTCAGCCTCGTTGCCGAAGCGGAACTGTGCGAACGGATCGCCGCGTTGCACCTGCTGCAGGCGATTGGCCAACTGCGCGGCCTGGCGGGTGTCGCCCAGGCGCCGATACAGCGCGCTGGCATTGGTCAGGCTGGCGGCGTTGCGCGGCTGCAGCGTCAGCGCGGTGCGGTAGTCGCGCTCGGCCTCGGCGAGATTGCCGCTGCGTGCGTCGAGTACGCCCAGATTGTTCCAGCCGGCGACGAAGGTGGGGTCCAGCGCCAATGCCGCCTGCAGATAGGTGCGGGCCTGTGCCAGATCGTCGGCCATCCACATCGCGCCGCGATTGTTGTAGAAGTGCGCCAGCGCGCGCTTCTGCTCGATCGGCTGCGGACCGTAGCGGTCGTAGAGCACGTTGCGGTCCAGGTCGACGACGGCGGTGTTGCCATTGAGGGTCACCCCCGCGTTGACGTGCCCCACGTTGTAGATCACGCCCTGGTCCTCGTACCAGGTGACCACCTGGGCCACTTCCTGCACGCGCGCGTCGATGCCGGCCGCGCGCGCCAGGGTCACGAACAGCAGGGTGAAAGACAGGCAGTTGGCGCGGTGGGTCTGCCAGGTTTCGGTCAGGGTGTGGGTGGCGTAGGGGTCGTAGGACAGCTGCATGCCGTCGTCGTCGAAGATCAGATGCACCAACCGCTGTACGCGCTGTTCGCGCGAGAAGCTCGGGGCGATCACCCGTTGTTGCAGCAGTGCGCGCAGTTCGGGGGGAATGGCAAGAATCTGTTCCGGGGTGGGGGGCGGCGGGGGCGCAGGCGACACCGCAGCGGCCGGTTCTGCCGCACCGGCTGACAGCGGCACCACCGCCGCTGCCAGCAGGGTCAGCACCAGCAGGAATCTCCAGGCGGACATCGCGTTTACCTCGCAGGGATACCGACGTAGCCGCCCCAGTCTAGGCCTGGGCCGGGAGGATGGGGTGCCGCTTGTCGGCCCGATCGGCCATCCACAGCCGGTGTGGATCAGCCCCGGGCAAACCTGTGGATAAGCACGCGCACGCGCCGTACAACAGGCGTGGCGCGTGGCTGGTCAAAAAACCGCCAATGACGATCCGCTTGCCAGTTGCCGCGGCGGCCGTCACTGTTTGCCCATGCGCTTTGAACCGATGCCCCTGCCGGCGGCGATGCAGGCCGACCTGGAAGCCGCCTACGCGATGCCGCCGCGGGCATACCACAACTTTTCGCACGTGCAGGCGGTGCTGCAGCATTGCCAGGCGGTTGCCGACGGCCCGGGCTGGCAGCAGCCGCGCGAGGTGCAGCTGGCCGCGCTGTACCACGATGCGATCTACGACGCCGGGCGCAGCGACAACGAAGCGCGCTCTGCCGCATTGGCGCGCGAAGCGATCCTGCGCTGGCTGCCCGCCGAGGGCATCGACGTGGCGCGGGTGGTGCAGCTGATCGAATTGACTGCCCGGCATGGCGCGCTGGCCGCAACCGACATCGACGCCGAAGCGGCGCTGTTCCTGGATTGCGACATGGCCATCCTCGGCGCGCCGGCGGCGGTGTTCGATGCCTACGACCAGGGCATTGCGGAGGAATATGCCGGCCATGTGCCAGGATTCCTGTTCCGGCTCAACCGGCGCCGCTTCCTCAAGCAGCTGCTGCTGAAGCCGCGGATCTTCCTGAGCGGGTTCTTCCACCAGCGGCTGGACGGCGCGGCGCGCGCCAACCTGCGCCGCCGCATTGGATAATGGTGGCTCTCCGCCCCCTTGATGCCCATGTCCGAGCTCGTCGCGCTTCCCGACCCCGATCCACGCCCGCAGCCACCGGAAGAACCCGGCCCGAACGAGTGCTGCGGCAGCGGCTGCCCGCTGTGCGTGCTGGATCTGTACAGCGATGAGCTGCAGCGTTACCGGGCCGCACTGGCGGCGTGGACGCTGCGTCATCCGGATGCGATCGACTGAGTACGGCGCCGATGAATGATGGCGCCTCGGCACGCTCGTCCACGCGGCCGCAGGCCAGGGCCGCGCTGCTGGCCATGCTCGCGTTGGTGGTGTTCATCGCCACGGCGCTGTGGACCCAATGGGTCCGCCAGGACCTGGATTGGGTGCAGGCCACGCTGAGCCTCTACCTGCACGGGCCATGGGGCCTGGCATTGCGGTGCGCCTATGGCGCGCTGGCACTGGCGATCATGCTGCTGGCGTACGCGCTGCACGTCGACAGTCGCTCGCCACGGCGCAGCGGGGCGGCGCCGGGGCTGTTCTGGGCGGGCGCACTGGGCCTGCTGGGTGTGGCCATCGGCGACAGCTGGCTGCCCCAGCGGGCGCCGCTGCTGGCCCCACTGGTGCATGGGCTGGCGGCGAACACCGCCTTCCTGTGCGTAAGCGTGGCGATGCTGCTGCAGAGCTGGTACCTGCGCGCCGACCCCCGCTGGTCGCGTTGGGCCGGCCTGGCCTGGGCCTGGGCATGGCTGTGCTTCGTGCTGCTGTGGCTGCACGTGCTGTGGCGTGGTCCGCCACGCGGCGCGGGGCAGAAGCTGGTGATCGCCGTGCTGGTGCTGTGGCTGCTGGCGGTGGCCGGACGGCAATGGCGGACGACGCGGGAGGCCCGGGTCGCTTCGCTTGGCTGAGCGGTGCTGCCAGTCTGTGTACATGCCGTTGGCGGGGGACCGGCGTATCGTGGGCGGGACTCTTTTGGGATGCGTGACGATGCGGCGAGCCGGGTGGGGGAAGGTACTGGGTCTGGTGATCGGTGGATGGGCGTCGATGGCCGCGGCCGCGACACCGCAGCAGGTCAGCCATGGGCGGTTCCAGCAGGTGCCGGTGTTCCTGCCGGAAGGACACCTGCAGCGGGTGGTGGTGTGGTTCGACGGCGGCCGCGAGCACGAACGCACCCGTCAGCGCATCGATGCGCTGCGTGCGCGGGGCGCGCTGGTCGCCCAGGTCGACGTCGCCCGGCTGCGCAAGGAACTGGCCCGCGAAGGCGGCGGTACCTGCGGGTTCGGCGCCGGCGATGTGGAGAATTTCTCGCGCTGGTTCCAGGCCTACCTGCATCTGCCCGGCTACCGCCTGCCGCTGATCGGCGGCGACGGGGAAGGTGCCGAGCTGGCCTATGCGGTGGCTGCGCAGGCCGACACCCAGGTCTTCGCCGGCCTGCTGACCACCGACTTCTGTCCGGACCGGGCGCGCGAGCGCATGGTCTGCGGGGCCGGCGTCAGCCACGGCCGACTGCAACCGGCCGACCTCAATTTCCCGTGGCTGAACGCTGCCGGCGACGCACGCTGCAAGGTCGGCGATGCAGCCGCGTTCGTGCGCAAGGTGAGCATGGGCCGACAGTTCGAGCGCAGCGCAGAGGGTGGCGACCTGCCCGGGCTGCTGGCGGCGGCGCAGGTGATCGGTGCGCAGAAGGGGGTGAGCCTGGCGCCCCCGCCCGATGACCTCAAGGGCTTGCCGGTGATCGAAGTGCCGTCCAGCAAGCCGGGCGACACGTTTGCGATCTTCGTGTCCGGTGACGGCGGCTGGGCCGGGCTGGACAAGGAAGTGGCCGCCGCCCTCAGCGAGGGCGGGGTGTCGGTGGTGGGCGTGGATTCGTTGCGCTATTTCTGGACCGCCCGTGATCCGCAGGGCTTCGCCCGCGACCTCGAGCGCATTGCCGCGCATTACAGCCGGCAATGGCAGCGCAAGCGGGTGGTGCTGGTCGGCTTCTCGCAGGGCGCCGACGTGCTCCCGGCGGCGATCAATCAGTTGTCACCGGCGATGCGCGACAGCGTGGCGATGATCGGGCTGATGTCGGTGGGCAAGACCGCCGATTACGAGTTCCATGTCAGCAACTGGCTGGGCGGCGGTGGCGACGGCCTGCCGATCGCGCCGGAGATCGCCAGGTTGCCGGTCGGCAAGACGCTGTGCCTGTATGGCGAGGACGACGATGATGCGCTGTGCCCGGACCTGCCGGGAGGCAATGCGCAGGTGGTGAAACTGCCGGGCGACCATCATTTCAAGGGCGATTACGATCGCTTGGCGCAGACGTTGCTGGAGCATCTGCCGGCGCGGTGACGCGTGCGGTGGGGGATCCATGCCGGATCCCCCACCAGGGTCAATCGTGGCGGCGCGGATCCAGCGAGATCAGCCGGGTGGCATCAAGCAGTGCAGCCGGCAGGTGCACGCCGCCGGGCGCGGCCAGGTAACGGGCACGCCACTGCGGGGCGAACTTGGACTTGAAGCGGC
>NZ_JBFULB010000230.1:0-6340 GCF_056400545.1 Stenotrophomonas sp. P5_A8
ATGCCGAACATCAGCGCGAAGAACATCAGCGACAGGATGGCGCCATTGTCCGATGCGGCCTGCAGCACGTTGCTGGGCACGATCGACAGCAGCATGTCCATGCCCTTGGGGGTCTCATGGATGCCGGCGACGATTTCCTTGCTGCGCTCTGCGTTCTCCGAGAGCATCTGCGCGGCCACGTGCGGGTCCATGCCGGCGCCGGGCTTGAGCACGTTGACCAGCACAAGACCGATGCCCACCGCGATGCCCGACAGCAGCACCGTGTAGGCCAGGGTCTTCCAGCCGATGCGGCCGAGCGCGCGGATGTCGCCCATCTCCGACACGCCCATGATCAGGGCCGAGAAGATCAGCGGCACGATCAGCATGAAGATCAGGTTGAGGAACAGGCCCGACAGCGGCGTGGTCACCCAGGCCATCACGCCCTTGGCGAAATCGGTCAGGCCAGGCACGCCCGGGCCGGCGGCGTGCACGATCAGGCCGAGGGTAAGGCCCAGCGCGAAGCCGATGCCCATTTTCCAGTGCAAAGGCATTTTCTGCCGGGTCTTTGCGGCCTCAGTCATCTAACGGCTTTCCTGTAAAGAATTGAATCAGCTTAGCAAAGCCGGTCCCGCAGGCCCGGCAGCGCATCAAGGTCCCGAAGGATATAGAGGCGCCAGCCCATTGTTTTCCGCCACCGCCGTGGCCCGCCAGTGCGGTCCGTCATGGAACGCCCGGCGCAGTGCCTGCCGCGCGGCGGCCACATCGCCCCCCTGACCGGCCCACCGCACCCGCTGCATGGCCAGCAACGCCTCGCGCTGGGCCGGGTCGGCCAGCCGCCCCAGCAGCGCGTCCAGGCCCTGCACCCCGCCCATCGCCGCCAGCAGGGCGATGATCTCGTCCAGCCCCTGGCTTTCCAGTGCGCGGCGCAGTTCGGCGCGCGACACGGTGGCCAGCGGAACGCCGGCCACCGCGACCGGTGCAGCGCGCGGTTCTGCCCGGCGCCGCCCGGCCCGCCGCCAGCCCCACCACAGGGTCAGCAGCCACAGGAGCGCGAAGGTGATGGCCACTGCGATCCAGCCCCACGGGCGTGCCGCAGACGGTGCATCGGCCAGCGGCAGTGCGTTGGAGGCCGGCGCTTCGCCCGGCAGGGCCGAKGTGGTATCCAGCGGGACCGGCGGCGCCGCGCCCCCCGGTCCACCGGCGGCCACCGCCAGGGTCAGGTCCGGCAGGGTCGCCATGCGCGCCGCGCCCGCCTTCACATCCCACCACGGCATGCGCGGGCCAGGCACGCGCAGACTGCCCGCGGTGCGCGGCACGATCGAGTAGCGGCGGGTCATCTTCAACTGCGGGGTGCTGCCGGTGAAGGTCTCATCGAACTGCGCCGGCTCGGCGAATACCTGCGCATCGGTGCCCACGTCCAAAGTCGGCAGCTCGGGGAACTGGGCGCGGGTGGCGCCCTGCGCGGTCGCCTCCACTACTACCGTGGCCGCCTCGCCCGCACGCCCGCTGCCGGGTGCAGCGGTGTAGCGCAGGCGGAGGTCATGCAGCGGCAGCCACGGCTGCGGCGCGTTGGCCGGCTGTGGCCGCACCTGCAGGGTGCGTGCCGGCGCGCTGGCGCGCAGTCGCCCGTCGCCGCCGAACATGTCGTCGAAGAAACCGCCTGCAGTGCGGCCGTTGAACTGCGCGGCCGGCAACTGCAGTGGGCCACTGCGTTCGGGGATCAACAGGAAGCGCCGCTCGACCATGTTGTAGCGACGGCCATTGACCTCGCGCACCTGGCTGCGGTCTTCACCCACGCGCTGCAGCGACGCACCGTCGGGCGTATCCAGCAGGAGCTCGCCGGAGACAAGCTGCGAGGCGTAATACAGCCGCACCACCACGCCCACGCTCTGCTGTACGTACGGGGTGGCATCATCCACCTCGGTCTCCATGAAGACCGCGGCATTGCCGGGCATCGCCGCCGGCGTGCCGGCGCCGCCGGGGGCGCTCGCCGCCACCTGCAGCAGCAACGGTGCCGTGCGGTTGGCGCCCACCTGCAACGCGGGAATCTGCAGGGTGCCGCTGCGCCGCGGCGACAGCACTACCGCGTAGAGATTGCGCGAGCGGGTGCCACCATTGCTCCACTGCATCTGGCGGCTGCTGGTCTGCGCGCTCAGGTCGAAGTCCGCGCGCAACGGCGCATAGTCCGGCGCACCGCCGCCATCACTCTCGATGTTGAGCGTGACCGCCTCGGTGTCGAGGATCTGCTGACGATCCAGCCAGGCGCGGGTCTGCGCCTGCGCCAGGCTGGCCAGTCCCAGCAGCAGCCAGCAGCCGGCCTGCATCCATCGCCGCGTGGTGGAACCCATGCTCATCGTCCTTCCCGTTTCCTGCGTTCGTTTTCCAACTGGAATTTGGCCCGTAGCAGGCTGCCCGGATCGTCGGGCACCCGCCGCATCCACGCCTCCACGGCCTGGCGCTGCTCGCGCTGCTGCGGGGTTTCGGCGGCTTGGCGTTGCGCCCGGGTGTCCTTGCCGTCCTTGCCCTGGCGTTGCAATGCCTGCTGCATCTGCTGGCGTTGCGCCGCGTCAGCCTTGGCCTGCGTGGCCGGATCCGGATTACCCGCATCCTGCTTGGCATCGCCGTCCTGCGGCTTGCCCGGATTCTGGCCCGGCGGCGGCGGCGCCTGCCCGGGATCCTGGTTACCCTGCGGCTTCGGTGGCGACCCCTGATCCTGCCCGGGTTGCCCCTGCCCTTGCCCTTGCGACGGTGGCGTTTTCGGCGGCTGCTTGCCCTGGTCGCCCTTCGGTGGCGTCGGCGGTGGTTTGCGTTTACGCGCCGCATCCACCGCAGCGCGGTTGGCGACGGCATCGGGCATGCCGGGGGTCTGCTTCAGCGCGTTGTCGTAGGCTGCGATGGCGGCATCGTACTGGCCTTGCCGGGCCAAGGCATTGCCGAGGTTGTACCACCCGGCATCGCTGTGGATGCCCTCGAACTGCTGCTGTGCGGCTTTGAAGTCACCGCGGCGATACGCATCCACGCCCGCGCCCAACTTCTGTTGATCGATCTGGTCGGCGCGTTGCCACAGGGTGCCGTCGGCCGCGTAAGCCGGCGTGGGCAGGGTCAGCGGCAGCGCTGCGCACAGTACCAGCGCCATCGCCAGGCCGCGGCGCCGGAACGCCCATAGCGACAGCAGCATCAGCGGCGGCAACAGCCAGAACCCTTCATCGCGCCAGGCCAGCCCGTCGCCCTTCTGGCGGTCATCCATGCTCACCTTCGGGGTCAGCACGCCGAGGGCCTTCAGGTCGCTGTCGTCGTTGGCGATACGCGCATAACGTCCGCCGCCGCTGCTGGCGACCGTGCGCAGCGGCGCCTCTTCCAGGCGCGCCTGCGCGATCTGTCCATCGCCACTACGGAAGGCCGCACCGGCCGCCGTACCCAGGCCCAGCACCGACACGGTGAAGCCCTGCCGATGCGCCGCGGCAGCTGCGCGGATGGCGGCATCGTCGGCACGGTCGGTGAGCAGCAGGATGTCGCCGCTGCGCGCACCCGACTGCTGCAGCAACAGCACCGCCGCGTCCAACGCGCGCTCGGCACGCTGGCCATCGCGTGGCATCACATCCGGGCCCAGCGCATCCAGGTACAGCGCCACGTTGGCCGCATCGGCGGTCAGCGGCGCCACGGTGTAGGCATCATCGGCATAAGCGAGCAACGCGACCTCCCCGCCCTGGCGCTCGCGCAGCAACGCGGCCAGCTTTGCACGGGCCTGCAGCAACCGTGACGGCGGCAGGTCGGTGGCGGTGATCCGCGAGGACAGGTCCAGCGCCACCACCAGCGGCGTCGGCGACTGCCACAGCGGCTGCGCCACCTGTCGCCAGCTAGGGCCGGCCAGGGCCAGCACCGCCAGCGTCCAGCCGACCAACAACAGCACCAGCCCGCCCCAGGCGCGCTGCCCACCGGCCACCAGCAAGTGGCGCAACAGATGCGGATCGACCGCGGTGTGCCACGCGCTGCCGCGGCGGCGACGCCAGTACCAGACCAGGGCGATCAGTGGCAGGGCCAGCAGCGCCCACAGGGCCTGCGGGCGGACCAGATGCAGTGCATTCCAATCGATGTTCATGCCCAGCGCCTCGGCACTATCCAGGCCAACCCGGCCAGCAACAACGCCAGCGCCAGTGGCCAGGCGTAACGCTCGATCCGCGGCCGCACCGCAGGGCCCGCCGAGGCCACCGGCTCCAGCCGCTGCAGTTCGGCATAGATGCCGGCCAGTTCATCGGTGTTGCGGGCGCGGAAGGCGCGCCCGCCGGTAAGCGTGGCGATTTTCTGCAGCGTCGCCTCGTCCACCGGGTCGTCGCCGGCTGCCACCTGCATGCCGAACAGCCGGTAGCTGCCGTCCCCGCCGAACGCCACCGTGTATACCCGCACGCCTTCGGTCTTGGCCAGTTCGGCGGCGCGCAGTGGTTCGAGTACGCCGGCATTGCTGACGCCGTCAGTCAGCAGGATCAGTACGCGCTGGCCCTGCGGTTGCTCGCGCAGGCGTTTGACCGCCAGTGCGATCGCATCGCCGATCGCGGTCTCGCGTCCGGCCAGGCCGACCACGCTGTCGCCGAGCTGCTGACGCACGCTGGCAAGATCGCTGGTCAGCGGGGTAAGGGTGTAGGCGCGCTCGCCGAAAATCAGCAGGCCGACGCGATCGCCAACACGCCGGTCCAGGAAGTCGGCCAGCACCGCCTTGGCGGCAGTCAACCGCTCCACTACCTGTTGGCCGAGCATCATGTCGGTTTCCTGCATGCTGCCCGACACGTCCACGGCGAGCATCATCTGCCGCCCCTGTTGTGGCGGAGTCACCGCCTCGCCCAGTTGCTGCGGGCGTGCCGCTGCCACGCACAGACACACCCACGCCAACCACAGCAGCAGCCGGCCAACGCCCAGCGCGCGGCCACCGACAGCGCTACCGAGCGCCTGCAGCTGTGCGGCCGCGTACGGCACGCGCAACGCGGCGGCGCTGGCGTTGCGCTGCGGCCACCAGTGCATCAGCACCGGTACCGGCAGCGCAGCCAGCATCCACGGCCAGGCGAAGGTATCCAGCCACGACAGCCAGTCCGGCAGCCACTGAGCCACCTGCGGCGACACGTTCATCGCGATCATCGCCGCCGCCCCGACACCAGGCCGAGGAAACGCGCACGCGCCAGCACGCGCAGGCGCTGCGCCGCTTCGGCATCGACCTGCGGGCGATAACCGCCGTCGAGCAGCAGCCGCCCATCGCCATCGGAAAAGGCACGGCTACCGGGCTCGTCGAGGAATTCCAGCCATGCCGGGCCCTGCAGCAGTTCCGCGCCGGGCTGACGCACGCGCGCCGCACGGCGGAGCAGCGCGGCGATGGCCGCCACTTCCTCGACCGGCGTTGCCGCCTGTGCGATGGCCTCATCGAACAACCGGATCCAGCCCTGTCGCCGCCGCCGACGACGCGCCTGCCACGCCCACAGCAGCGCGGCGACAAGCAGCACGGCGCCCAGCACCAGCCACCAGCCGGGCGCCGGCGGCCACCACGCAGGCGATGGCGGCAGCTGCACATCGCGCAACGGCAGCGAGGTCGGCGCGCTCATGCCACCACCGCCGAGGGCATCGGGGTCAGCCAGCAGTCGCTGGCGTCATCAGAGGCCACCACGTGCACCTGGATGCGACGCGACGACAGGTGCTTCTGCAGGTCCTGCAGCGGCGCCACGAAGCGCTCGCGCCAGTGCTCGCGGACGCTGGCGCGGTCAAGGTCGAGCAGCACGCGGCGGCCCTGCGACAGGAACGCCAGCGAGGCTGCTGGCGGGGACAGCTCCAGCGGATCGACCAGTAGCATCACCACCACTTCGTGGTGCATGGCCAGGGCGGTCCAACGCGACACACTGATGGCCGCAGCCTGCCCAGGATCGGCAAGCACGACCACGCGCGCGCCGGGACGCAGCAGACGCGCCGCCTGTTCGAGTGCCCGGTCCAGCCCGGCGTCGTCGGCCGGTGGCTGCGCGTACCAGCGGGTGAGCGCATCGAGCACGCGCAGCACACCGCGGGTGCCCCCGGCCGGCGGGAGCGGGGCTTCCACGCTGCTGCCACGCAACGCGCCGAGACGGTCGCCCTGACGCTGTGCCAACCACGCGGCAATCGCGCCGACGCGGGCGGCCTGTACCGATTTGAAGCGAACGCGGGTGCCGAAATACAGCACCGGATCCGTGTCGGCCACCAGCAGGGTCAAGCGCTCGCGTTCGGCCTGGAACAATTTGGTGTGTGCACGGCCGGTACGCGCGGTGACGCGCCAGTCGATGTGGCGGGCATCGTCGCCTGCCACGTACTCCCGCGACTCGGCATATTCCATGCCGCGCCCACGCATGGGCGC